>NZ_JASJWL010000003.1:0-153825 GCF_035019225.1 Pseudomonas sp. CCC4.1
AGATGTGTATAAGAGACAGGTGCAGGTGCAGGAGCGACTACAGGCGCGACGACGGCAACTGGCTCTGGCTCTGGCTCTGGCTCTGGCTCTGGCTCAACAACAGTCTCGACCACCGCAAGCGCTTCAACAACAGGCTCGGGCTCGGGGATCGGCGGCACGATATGCGGTGCCTGCACATCCTCGACAAGCGCCACCGGTTCTTCGGCGACAGGCAAGTGCGGCCACGGTGCCGGCTCGGGGGCCAATTCAACTGCAGGCTCGGCGGCAACCACGACCACTTCGGGCGCGGCCTCGACCTCCACCGGAGTGGCCTCAACCAGCGTCTCAGGGATGATTTCGGGCGCAGGCGCGGGTTGTTCCACGACGGTTTCCTGCGGCTTTCTGCGCAGCCATCCGAACAGGCCTTTTTTCTCGCCAGCCGCAGCTGGGGTCTTCTTGTCGTCGTTGGAACCAAACATGGAGGACGGCTATCTCATCGTAGCGACGCGCCACTGTGGCGCCCCGGCAAATAATATTCGGTGTGAAACAGACTGTAATTTTGTCAGCTTGTTCGCACGCAACTGTATTCAGAGGGTAAAACACACCTCGTAAACTTCGTCTTAACTCGGGTCTGTCACGGGAAAGTCGGCAAAAATGCGAAATTTACCGGTATACATCCACACTTCCAAGCGGGCTCCTATACTGCCCGATCAAACGTCGTCTGATCGTCAAAGGCCTGATAGGCGTGGCCGCCAGTAAAACGGATCAGTATCCTAGCACCTCCTCACCCGCAGACGCTAAGGCCGAGCGGGTAGCCCAACAGGTTAAAAAACGAATGAATCTAGCCCGCCGCGCTGCTGGCCTGTTGCTCAGCACAGTTTTATTACCGCTTTCGGCCCTGGCGGCCGAACCGCAGCCCACCCACGAGTTCCGCCTGGACAACGGCCTCAAGGTCATCGTGCGCGAAGACCATCGCGCCCCGGTGGTGGTCTCCCAGGTCTGGTACAAAGTGGGTTCCAGCTACGAAACCCCTGGCAAGACCGGCCTGTCCCACGCGCTTGAGCACATGATGTTCAAGGGCAGCAACAAGGTCGGTCCCGGCGAAGCCTCGTTGATCCTGCGCGACCTTGGCGCCCAGGAAAACGCCTTCACCAGCGACGACTACACCGCCTACTACCAGGTACTGGCCCGTGACCGCCTGGGCGTGGCCTTTGAGCTTGAGGCCGACCGCATGGCCAGCCTTCGCTTGCCGCCCGAAGAATTCAAGCGCGAGATCGAAGTCATCAAGGAAGAGCGCCGCCTGCGCACCGACGACCAGCCCATGAGCAAAGCCTACGAGCTGTTCAGCGCCATGGCCTTCCCTTCCAGCGGCTACCACACCCCGACCATCGGCTGGATGGTCGACCTGGAGCGCATGAGCGTTGGCGAACTGCGCGCATGGTATGAAGAGTGGTATGCCCCCAACAACGCCACTTTGGTGGTGGTCGGTGACGTCACCCCGGATGAAGTCAAAGCCCTGGCCCAGCGTTACTTTGGCAAGGTGCAAAAACGCGAGATACCTGTCGCCAAAATCCCGCTGGAACTGCCGACCCCTGGCGAACGCCTGCTCAAGATCCACGTCCAGACCCAACTGCCAAGCTTGATGCTGGGCTTTAACGTGCCCAGCGTTGCCACGGCCAAGGACCCGATCACCGCCAATGCCCTGCGCCTGATTTCCGCGCTGCTGGACGGCGGCTACAGCGCACGCATGCCGACGCAGCTGGAGCGGGGCGAAGAACTGGTCTCCGGTGCATCGTCCAGCTACAACGCCTTCACCCGTGGTGACAGCCTGTTCATGCTTTCGGCGATGCCCAACAGCCAGAAGAAAGTCACCATGGCCCAGGCCGAGGCAGGCTTGTGGCGCTTGCTCGATGACCTGAAAAAGACCCCGCCGACCACTGAAGAGCTTGAACGTGTGCGTGCCCAGGTAATTGCCGGACTGGTCTACGAGCGCGACTCGATCACCAGCCAGGCCACTTCGATCGGCCAGCTGGAAACCGTCGGCCTGTCGTGGAAGCTGATGGACTCAGAACTAGCCGACCTGCAGAAGGTCACCCCGGCCGATATCCAGCAGGCTGCCCGCACCTATTTCACTCGCGACCGTCTCAGCGTTGCCCATGTACTGCCCGAGGAGAAAACCCATGAGTGAGCGTAAAGGCCCCCGCTACGCCCTGCTTGGTCTGAGCGCCGCCATACTGGTGGGTGCACTCGGCTACTTTTTTACCAACCCGCAGCAATCGGTCGCCAGCCAGGCACTGGACCAGGCCAAGAGCGAGCACAAGCTCGAATCCCTGGCCGAGCTGGACGGCAAGGCGCCCAGCCACCGTGCGCTGAACGTGCAAACCTGGAAAACCGCCGAAGGCTCCAAAGTGCTGTTCGTCGAAGCACGGCAATTGCCGATGTTCGACCTGCGCCTGACCTTCGCCGCTGGCAGCAGCCAGGACGAAAACACCCCGGGCCTGGCCCTGCTGACCAACGCCATGCTCAACGAAGGTGTAGCGGGTAAAGATGTGGGCGCCATCGCCCAGGGCTTTGAAGGCCTGGGCGCGGACTTCGGCAATGGCGCATATCGCGACATGGCCGTGGCCTCGCTGCGCAGCCTGAGCGATGTAGATAAACGCACACCTGCGCTCAACCTGTTCGCCGAGGTGGTGGGCAAACCCACCTTCCCGGCCGACTCCCTGGCGCGGATCAAGAACCAGTTGCTCGCCAGCTTCGAGTTTCAGAAACAAAACCCCGGCAAACTGGCCAGCGACGAACTGTTCAAGCGCCTGTACGGTAACCACCCGTATGCCCACGCCAGTGATGGCAATGCCCAAAGCATCGCCGCGATCACCATTGACCAGCTCAAGGCCTTTCACAACAAGGCCTACACCGCAGGCAACGCCGTGATTGCGATTGTTGGCGACCTGTCGCGTGCCGAAGCCGAAGCCATTGCAGCCCAGGTATCTGCCGCACTGCCCAAAGGCCCTGCAGTGGCCAAGACCGTGCAACCAAGCGAGCCCAAGGCTGGCCAAACCCATATCGAGTTCCCGTCCAAACAAACCCACCTGCTGCTGTCGCAGCTGGGCATTGACCGTGACGATCCCGACTATGCCGCACTGGCATTGGGCAACAGCATTCTGGGCGGTGGCGGTTTCGGTACGCGCCTGATGACCGAAGTGCGTGAAAAGCGCGGCCTGACCTACGGCGTGTACTCCGGCTTCAGCCCGATGCAGGCTCGCGGCCCGTTCATGATCAACCTGCAAACCCGCGCCGAACTGAGCGAAGGTACGCTCAAACTGGTGCAAGACATTTTGGCCGACTACCTGAAAAATGGTCCGACGCAAAAAGAACTCGACGATGCCAAGCGTGAACTGGCTGGCAGCTTCCCGCTGTCCACGGCCAGCAACGCCGCCATCGTCGGCCAACTTGGCGCAATGGGCTTTTATGATTTGCCCCTGGATTACCTGGAAACCTTCATGCAGAAGTCCCAGGACCTGACCACCGAACAGGTCAAGGACGCCATGAACAAGCACCTGAGCGCCGACAAAATGGTCGTAGTGACCGCCGGCCCGACCGTGCCGCAAAAACCACTGCCACCTCCTACCGACAAACCTTCAGAGCAACCTCTTGGGGTTCCGGAGCATTAATGGCAAAGCCAAAAAACACATCGCACTCAGGTGCTGGTCAGTTACGCATCATTGGCGGGGAATGGCGCAGCCGCAAGCTGGACTTCCCCCATGTAGAGGGCCTGCGCCCGACGCCAGATCGCGTGCGTGAAACCCTGTTCAACTGGTTGGCCCCCTATATCGGCGGCGCCAGGGTACTGGACGTTTTCGCCGGCAGCGGCGCACTGTTCCTTGAAGCCATGTCCCGCGGCGCAGCCAAGGGCGTGGCACTGGACAGCAACCGCGATGCGATCTCCAACATCCGCGAGAACATGGGCATTCTGCGCTGCACTGTCGGCGAAGTTCAGCAGACTGACGCCCTGCGTTATCTGGACACCACGCCAAGCACAACCTTTGACGTGGTATTCCTCGACCCGCCGTTCAACAAGGACCTGCTCAAACCTGCTTGTGATCTGCTCGAGCAACGCGGCTGGCTGGCTGAAGACGCCTGGGTTTACACCGAAAGCGAGTTGCGCCCGTCAGAGCTGGGCTTGCCTGCCAACTGGCGCCTGCACCGCGAGCAAAAAGCCGGCGGCGTGAACTACGCCCTGTGGCAACGCGAAGCCACTCAAGCCTGACGAACCTGTAGTCGCTGCCGCAGGCTGCGATCAAGCCCGGAGGGGTCGCTTTTTCAAAAGCGAAGGCCCTTCGGTCCTTATCGCAGCCTGCGCCAGCGGCTACAGATTTTTGCGGTACAAGGTATCTATGTACCGCCCGCCTCCCCCCTGCCAAGCCCAATCTGTTCTGACGATAAACAGTCAGGACACCCACCATGAAACACCCCCTTGCCGGGCTGGCTCTCGGCTTTATGTTGCAACCGCTGATGGCCCTGGCCAGCAGCCAACCCTCCACTCAACATTTCACCCTGGATAACGGCCTCAAGGTTATCGTTCACGAAGACCACCGTGCAGCCGTGGTTCACTCACAGCTCTGGTATCGGGTCGGCTCAAGCTATGAGCCCCCAGGCCAATCCGGGTTGTCCCACGCCCTTGAACACATGATTTTCAAAGGCAGCAGCAAACTTTGTCCGGCCGAGTCAGACCACATCTTTCAAAGCCTGGGCGCAACGGACAATGCGGCGACGCAAAATGACGCCACCATTTTCTTTCAAACCCTGCCCCCCCATGCCCTGGCAGTCGCACTTGAAGTGATGGCAGACCAGATGAGCACTGCACACCTGTCCGCTGCTCATTGGGCCGGTGAGCGCGAAGTCATCAAAAGCGAACGCAGCGAAAGCGTCGACAACGACCCCCATCAGCGCGCACTTGAACTGCCACGCCGCCTGGCATTCCTGACCAGCGCTTCCGGCAGCCCGGTCATCGGCTGGATGCACGACCTCGAACGCATGCACATCGATGAACTCAAGCACTGGTATAGAAGCTGGTATGCGCCCAATAACGCCACCCTGATCATCGTCGGCGATATCGACACCGAGCAGGTCAAGGCCCTGGCCACACGCTACTTCGGCCCGATTGCCTCACGCAAGCTACCTGTGATCAAGGCCCCGCTCGAACTGGCAGCTCCCGGTGAGCGCACCATGACTCAGTACATCGATCATCAAATCCCGAACCTGAGCATGACGTTCAACGTGCCAAGCCTGCACACCCAGACCGACCCGCGTTCAGCTCCAGCACTGGAGCTGCTCAGCGAGTTGCTCGGTGGCGGCGACAGTTCAGAACTCAAAAGCAGATTGTGGCGCGGCGAGGAATTGCTGATCAGCGTCGGCTCACATTACAGCAGCATCAGCCGCGGTGATGAGCTGTTCAGCATCGACGCCACCCTCAACCTTAAAAAGATGAAACCGCTGAGCGAGGTTCAAGAACGGATTTGGGCCGTGATCGACTCAGTGAAAAAAACACCCCCCTCCGGCAGTGACCTTGAACGCGCCCGTACGCGGATCATTGCACGGCATGTTTTCAGCCGTGATGACCTGCAAAGCCTGGCTCTGTATCTCGGTGAACTGGACATTGCGGGCTTGTCGCCAGAGGACGACGAAAAGCGCATGCAGATATTGGCGAAAATCACCCCTGAAGATATCCAGCTCGCCGCTCAAACTTTCCTGACCCACGACCGCTTGACCCTCAGCTATGTACTGCCCAAGGAGGCGCGCCATGAATAAGCCTCACGCAATCGCAGCCAGCCGCGCCTTGCGCGTCGCTACGCTGCTGTTCACCCTTGCCTGTGTCTGCGTGCAAGCCCGAGCACAAGAACCACAAGCACGACTGCAATCGCTGCTTGAGTTGAGCACTGCCGTGCCTGCCACCCGCCTGCCGACAATCAAGGCCTGGAAACTGAGCCAAAACACCAAAGTCCTGTTTGTCGAAAGCCACACCTTGCCCATGATCGATGTGCAAATCACCTTTGCCGCGGGCAGCAATCAGGATGGCGATACACCCGGCCTGGCAGCGACTGTACTGAGCCTGTTTAACGAAGGCTCGACGCTCAAGGACGCCAACGCACTGGCCAAAGGGTTTGATAGCCTGGGCGTGGATCTGGGTAACGGTATCGATAAAGAGCGGAGTTTCTTCACCCTGCGCAGCTTGAGCGCCCCGCACATCCGCGAACCCGCCATGCAGTTGTTCACCGAGATGCTCGCCCAACCGGGCTTTACCGTCGAAGGCCAGCGACGGGTCAAAAACGAACTGTTCACCAAACTCAAAATAAACCACGAAGACCCACACGCTCTTGCACGGATGCAGATCTACAACGAACTCTATCCGGGGCAACCTTACACCCGCTCCGACTTCGGCTCGGTCGAGAGCCTGGAGCGCATAGATGAATCACACCTAAGGGCCTTTTACCGTCGCGCCTACACTGCTGCCAACGCACAGATCGTGATCGTCGGCGACCTGACCCTGCAACAGGCGCAGAGCCTCAGCCGCTCACTGGCCAATGCCTTGCCCGCCGGACCAGCACTCGCTGAAAGACACTCGGTGCCTGCCCCGCTGCCCCATGGCAAAACCCTGCATATCGAAGATGAAGCAACCCATACCGTACTGATGCTGGCACAGAATGCCTTGCCCAATCAGCACCCTGACGGGGTAGCGATCCGGGCCGGGCATATTATTTTCAGCCATATCCTCAACAGGCAGTTAAGGGAGGAGCGCAGCATCACCTATGGCGTGCTATCGCAAATTCCCCATGCGCAGGGACCAACCCCCTGGATCATCAGCCTCAATACCCCCTCGCGCTACAGCCAAAGCGCCCTGGTTCATATCAAAGCCCTGTTTGCCCAGTACCTGCAGGACGGACCCAGCGAAACCGAACTGGACGACATCAAGCAGTTCCTGCTGCGGGCGCTGCCACAGCTCACGGCCAGCAACCTGGATATGCGCAACGAACTGTCCATCATCAACCGCTTTAACCAGCCCCTGGCCTTCAACTACAAGATCCAACAGATTCAAGCCTTGACCAGTGAGCAGATCAAAGCGGCGATGAACCGTCACTTCACGGCTGACGGCTGGGTCGGCGTAACCGTCGGCCCCAGTGTTGCTCAACTGCCCCTGCCCAAGGTGATGGTGCCAGAAACGACGATGGCACAAAGTTGTATGCCTGCCATCAGATAACCCCGGCACCCGCACGCAACACTTGGGTGTCGGGCCCTGATGTGGCAATTTAGACATCCGCCGTACCTGTTACTCGATGAGAACCTCCGTGCCTTTTCCAGCCAGTCATGCTTCACCCCTCAAGCCTTTTACTCCGGCTACGGGTCTGGGCAACCCCCATGTCCAGACGCTATGGGGGCCGTTGTGGCGTACCAAGCCGGTCATTGAACATCGACGTGAACGTATCTGGCTAAAGGATGGCGATTTTCTCGATCTGGACTGGCACGGCACACCCTCAGACCATGCGCCGGTGGTACTGGTGCTGCACGGCCTGACCGGCTCGTCGGGCTCTCACTATGTACTGGGGCTGCAAACCGCCCTCGCCGCACGCGGCTGGACCAGCGCCGCACTGAACTGGCGAGGGTGCTCCGGCGAACCCAATTTACTGGCCCGCAGTTATCACTCAGGGGCCAGCGAAGACCTGGCCGAGGCAGTGGCCCATTTACGTGCCGCACATCCGCTGACCCCCTTGTATGCCGTAGGCTATTCGCTGGGGGGCAATGTGCTGCTCAAGTATCTGGGCGAAAGCGGCAGCGACAGCGGGTTGCAAGGCGCTGTCGCGGTATCGGTGCCGTTCCGGCTTGACCAGTGTGCCGACCGGATCGGTATGGGATTTTCCAGGGTCTATCAAGCTCACTTCATGCGCGAGATGCTGGCTTACGTCAAAGACAAAAAACATCGATTCCAGCTCGATGCCCAACACGAAGGTCTGGCCAGCCTGACCAGGCTTGGCTCGGTCGAAGCCCTGAGCAAAATGCGCACCTTCTGGGAGTTCGATGACCGCGTAACGGCACCTCTTAACGGCTATCTGAATGTCGATGACTACTACCGTCGCGCCTCCAGCCGCTACTTCCTCGGCGCCATCCACACGCCGACGCTGATTATCCAGGCCATGGACGATCCGTTCGTGTTCAAGCACAGCATCCCCGACACCAGCGAGCTGTCAGCCTGCACGCAACTGGAATTGCACACCAGGGGCGGGCATGTCGGATTTCTGGAGGGTTCCCCAAGAAAACCGGGCTATTACCTTGAACGAAGAATTCCGCAATGGCTGGCCGCACTGCGGCTTGAATCTGCGTAATGGACGTAGAACAGGGCGAGTCGATCCGTTTCTGGCAAACACCCCCCCTGACGGGTGTCGAACTGCTGACGGCACGTTATATCGAACATCGCTTTGTGCCCCATGTGCATGATGGTTTTGTGATCGGCATGATCCTCGAAGGCGCCCAGCGCTATCGCTATCGCGGCGCCGAGCATCTGGCTGCCACCGGTACGCTGGTGCTGATCAACCCGGACGAAGTCCATAACGGTCACAAGGGTCATGATGCGGGCTGGCGTTACCGGGCTTTTTACCCGGACAACGTGCAAATTCAGCAGTTGCTGGAAGAACTGGAACTGCCCGCCACCCACTTGCCGACCTTCAATGACACATTGCTGTACGACTGCGACCTGTTTCGCGGGTTGTTCCAGCTACATCAATTGCTCGAAGGGCCAGAGACTGCGCTGCAACAGCAAACCGCATGGCGCCAGATGATGCTTGCCCTGCTCAACCGCCATGCCCGCCTGCCACTACCAGCCAAGCCCGGGGTCGAACACCGCGCTGTAAGCCGTGCCAAGGAAATACTGCAAGCCCGACTGGCAGAGCCACCCTCACTGGAAGAACTCGCCGCCGCAGTCAATCTGTCGCCATTCCACTTTGCCCGCGTATTTCAGCGCGCCACCGGCATGCCACCGCACACCTGGTTGATGCAACAGCGTATCGCCCATGCCAGAGCCTTGCTGCAACAAGGCTGTTTGCCACTCCAGGTGGCGACGCAACTGGGCTTTGCCGACCAGAGCCACTTGAACCGGCAATTCAAGAAAGTCTATGGTGTTGGCCCCGGTGCATACCGGTTGGCCAGTGTCGGCACCCCTTAAGCCAACTGGCTCAATCGCCAGTAGCAATGCCCCGCGCAGGATCATTGATCCACTCGCTCCACGACCCCGCATAAAGCTTGCCTAGCGGATAACCCGCCAAGCCCAATGCAAAAAGGTTGTGACACGCCGTCACCCCGGAGCCGCAATAGGCAACCAGCTCCTCGGGAGAGCGGCCGGCAAGTTTTTCGGCAAAGCGCTGCTTGAGCTGCGCCGCAGGCAAAAAGCGCCCCGTAGGATCCAGGTTTTCGCTGAAGGCGGCACATTGCGCGCCCGGAATATGCCCGGCGATCGGGTCAATCGGCTCGACCTCACCTCGAAAGCGCGGCTGGGCACGGGCATCGATCAGGGTCAGCCCCGGCTTGGTCAGGCGCTTTTGCAATTGTTCGGCGCTCAGCAGCATATGGCTGTCGGGTTTGCCTTCGAAAGTGCCACGCAAGGTCGGTGACGCATCCAGGCTCAGCGGGAAGCCCGCGGCATGCCAGGCCTTGAGACCACCATCAAGGATAAATACACCCTCGCGCTTGCCCAGCCAGGTCAGCAACCACCATGCCCGGGCCGCAAAAGCACCCGGGCCGTCGTCATACAACACCACATCGCTGTCGGCATTGATGCCCCAGGCCTGCAGACGTTCAACCAGAGTACGTGGATCGGGCAATGGATGACGACCGGTCACACCTTTGATTACAGGCCCGCTCAGGTCGCGTTCGAGATCGGCAAATTGCGCGCCGGCAATATGCCCCTCGGCATAACTGCAACGGCCGTAGTCCGGGTCTTCGAGGGCAAAGCGGCAATCCAGGATAACCAGGCCGGGCTGCGCCTGACGTTCATTCAGGGCATGAGGGCTGATCAGTTGCGCAACGGGCATAGTGAACTCCTGTGAGGGGGTGAAATGCAGTTATTGAACGTACAACGCGTGTTCCAGAGGGACGTAGTATTCCTTGATCAACTCATCGATGGCTTCACGTGCCTGGTCGGTAACAAAACCTGATTCCAGCACCAGCAGTTGGTACACACCGCGCTTGATGGCCTGCTCGCTGAGCTGGTCACTGTTTTCACGGGTGGCGCATAAAAAACCTACCCAGGAGGTGAGAATAATCCATGCATTCAGGCTCAGGGATTCAATTTGCCGGGGGCTCATGCACAAGATTTCGGCCTCGACAAAGCCAGCGTATATGGCCTGGGCCTGTGTGAGGCAGTGCTGGGAAAAACGTCGATAGCGGATGGCCAGTTCCGTGTCGCTGTGCAATAAATGCTCGATATCTCGATACAAAAAACGGTAGCGCCACATGGCATCCAGCAGTTGCTGCAGGTAGTGGTGCTTGTCGGCAACGGTTGGCAAACGCCCTTGGGGTGGGTGCAAAAAGCTCAATACCAGCGCTTCGTACTCGCTGAACAAGACCGCGATAATCGCCTGCTTGTTGGGGAAGTGGTAGTACAGATTACCGGGCGAAATTTCCATATGGGCCGCAATGTGATTAGTGCTCACACTGCGTTCGCCTAACTGGTTGAAAAGCTCCAGGCTGCTGTTGGCGATGCGCTGACTGGTTTTTAGTCGTATGGCCATGGGCTTGCGCTTAAATTAAAAACGAAAGGCATCTTACGGCCTAACCTTGAATCGATAAACAACACGGGGCAGGCCTTCAATTGACAGGTTAGAGCACAAGCTCTAAAAACATAGTGCTCTTCTACGATAAATACCGATAAAAACCGCCTGGAGCCATCATGCCTGTCGACAGCACTCACACTCACGACGCCCCGGTTCAACCGGACGCTCTCCAGTCCCTGCTCGACAAGCAGCGCCAGGCCTATGCCGCTCATCCATTCCCGCCACTTGCGCAGCGCCAGCAATGGCTCAAAAGCCTGCGCCAGCTGTTGAGCCGCGAGCGCGAGGTGCTGATCGATGCCATCAGCCAGGATTTCAGCCATCGCAGCCCGGACGAGACCCTGTTTGCCGAATTGATGCCGTGCTTGCACAGCATTGATTATGCCCTCAAACACCTTAAGCGCTGGATGAAACCTTCCTCACGCAGCGTAGGCATGATGTTCGCGCCCGCCAGTGCCAAAGTGATGTATCAGCCGCTGGGGGTTGTGGGAATTATTGTGCCGTGGAACTACCCGCTGTATCTGGCCATCGGCCCGTTGGTTGGCGCATTGGCTGCCGGCAACCGGGTCATGCTCAAGCTCAGCGAGTTCACCCCGGTCACCGGGCACTGGCTCAAGGATTTGCTGGGGCGGATCTTCCCCGAAGACATGGTTGCGGTGGTACTGGGCGAGGCAGATGTGGCGGTGGCGTTCTCCGGGCTGGCGTTCGATCACTTGCTGTTCACCGGTTCCACCCATGTGGGCAAACGGGTGATGCGTGCCGCTTCTGAAAACCTGACCCCCGTAACACTTGAGCTGGGTGGTAAATCTCCCGCTATCGTGTCGGCCGATGTACCGCTCAAAGACGCTGCCCAGCGCATCGCCTGGGGCAAAACACTCAACGCCGGGCAAACCTGTATCGCTCCGGATTATGTGCTGGTACCCCAGGATCGGGTAGACGGCTTCGTCGATGCCTACCGCCAGGCCGTTCACAGCTTTTATCCGACCCTCATCGACAACCCGGACTACACCGCAATTATCAATGACCGGCAGCTGGCGCGCCTTGAACGGCTGCAAACCGACGCCACCCTCAAGGGCGCACGGTTGATCCCGCTGTATGAACAGGGCCAGGGGCGGCGCATGCCCCATACGCTGGTGCTGGATGTAAACGACGAGATGCACGTCATGCAGGACGAAATCTTCGGCCCTCTACTACCCGTTGTGCCCTACTCCAATCTGGATCAGGCAATGGCCTACATCAACCGTAGACCCCGCCCTCTGGCACTGTATTACTTCGGCTACAACAAAGCCGAGCAACAGAGGGTTATCCACACCACTCACTCGGGCGGGGTCAGCATCAACGAAACGTTGTTGCATGTGGCTATCGACGACCTGCCTTTTGGCGGCGTCGGGCATTCAGGCATGGGGCATTACCACGGCCACGAAGGTTTCCTGACCTTCAGCAAAGCCAAGGGCGTGCTGTGCAAACAGCGCCTGAACAGCTCGCCGATGATCTATCCGCCTTATGACCGGCAACTGGTACGCATGATCCAGAAGCTGTTTATCCGCTAACGGGCTTTATCGAAAAACTGGCGAGCCTACTGGGCCAACGCCTGAAAAAATCATGAAAAAGCAGTAAATTCGTCGCGTCTATAGTGCTTTCTTCTGCGAATGGCGACTTGGCCGACCGGGAATGCTGCGATACCATCCGACTCCCCAACGGATTCCCGCCAGGACGACGCGATGAACCGAGTGTTGTACCCAGGTACATTCGACCCTATTACCAAGGGCCATGGCGATCTGGTCGAACGCGCTTCGCGCCTGTTTGACCACGTGATCATTGCTGTCGCTGCCAGCACCAAGAAAAACCCGCTATTCCCTCTGGAACAGCGGGTGGAGCTGGCTCGTGAAGTCACCAAACACCTGCCCAATGTTGAGGTGGTCGGTTTCTCGACGCTGCTCGCGCACTTTGCCAAAGAACAGAATGCCAATGTGTTCCTGCGTGGCCTGCGTGCCGTGTCGGACTTCGAATACGAGTTCCAGCTGGCGAACATGAATCGCCAACTGGCCCCCGATGTCGAGAGCCTGTTCCTCACGCCGTCAGAACGTTATTCGTTTATATCCTCGACGTTGGTGCGCGAAATCGCAGCATTAGGCGGTGATATCAACAAATTCGTACACCCGGCCGTGGCTGATGCCCTGACCGAGCGTTTTCGCAAGAAATAACCACTGAAGTGGCGTCCGCGTGCACTGCGGGCGCCAATGCGGCACAATTGCCGCATTCGATTTCAGTTGCCCGGGCCGAGCGCCCCGGCCGGAGTACCCATGTCCCTGATCATCACCGACGATTGCATTAACTGCGACGTCTGCGAACCCGAGTGTCCGAACGCCGCCATTTCCCAGGGTGAAGAGATCTACGTGATCGACCCCAACCTGTGCACCCAGTGCGTTGGCCATTACGATGAGCCGCAATGCCAGCAGGTGTGCCCGGTTGACTGCATCCCGCTGGATGAAGCCCACCCGGAAACCGAAGAACAGCTGATGGAAAAGTACCGGGCAATTACCGGGAAGGCCTGATTCATTGTCTATGCGATGTGTGTGGGAGCGGGCTTGCTCGCGATAGATTCACTGCGATCGACCCGTTCGACCGAGGTGGTTGCATCGCGAGCAAGCCCGCTCCCACAAGAGTTCAGCGCAGGACTGGTGGCTACGTCTGGCAACGCGGGCAAAACACGCTCGCACGCTGGCCCAGTTTGACGTCACGCAGTTCCGTGCCGCAAATCTTGCACGGTTCATAACCACGCCCGTATACAAACAGCTCCTGCTGAAAATAACCGGGCTGGCCATCGCCACCAATAAAGTCGCGCAATGTGGTGCCGCCCCGCTCGATAGCGGCCGCCAGAATCCGCTTGATCTCAATCGCCAGCTTCAAATAGCGTGCCCGGGAAATACTCCCGGCAGCGCGACGCGGGTCAATACCTGCGGCAAACAGCGCTTCGGTCGCATAAATATTGCCGACCCCCACCACCACCGCGTTGTCCATGATGAAGGGTTTGACCGCCATCGAACGCTTGCGCGACAGCTGAAACAGCCGCTCACCATCAAACAGGTCGGTCAGCGGCTCCGGCCCCAGGCGCACCAGCAGCTCATGGTTCAGCGGGTCAAGGCTCCAGAGCATCGCCCCGAACCGGCGCGGGTCGGTATAACGCAGGGCCAGCCCGGATTCCAGCTCGATATCCACATGCTCATGCTTGGCCGCAGGTAACCCGGCCTCCACCAGCCGCAGGTTGCCCGACATGCCCAAGTGGCTGATCAATGTCCCAACCTCGGCATTGATCAGCAAATACTTGGCCCGGCGCTCGACCAGCACAATACGCTGCCCCGACAACCGCACATCGAGATCCTCAGGGATCGGCCAGCGCAAACGACGCTCGCGCACAATCACCCGACTGACCCGCTGCCCTTCAAGGTGCGGGGCGATGCCGCGGCGGGTGGTTTCGACTTCAGGTAATTCAGGCATGGGGGCTCCGCACTCTGGAATAGCTGGCGATTCTAGCGGAAATTTCAGCGCCACTGAGCCCGTGATCCGACGCAATGCGGTGAATCAGCCAAGCCTCAGGGTTGCGTCTAAGGCTATAATCGCGCCCTTTTCAATACCCGGAGCGACGTCATGTCCCTGCCAAGCCTGCGCCTTAAAGCCAATGCCGATCGACGCCTGCGCGCCGGCCACCTGTGGGTCTACAGCAACGAAATCGATGTAGCTGCCACACCACTGAACGGTTTTAAGGCCGGCGACCAAGCGGTACTCGAAACCGCCGGCGGCAAGCCGCTGGGCATCGTTGCCATGAGCCCCAACAACCTGATCTGTGCACGCCTGCTGTCGCGCGACATCAAGCTGCCACTGGACAAGTCGCTGCTGGTACACCGCCTGAACGTGGCCCTGTCACTGCGTGAGCGTCTGTTCGACAAGCCTTACTACCGCCTGGTCTACGGCGACTCCGATTTGTTGCCGGGCCTGGTGGTTGACCGTTTCGGCGACATTCTGGTGGTTCAACTGGCCTCGGCCACAATGGAACACCACAAAGAAGACGTGATCGCAGCCCTGGTGCAAGTCATCAAGCCAAGCGGCATCCTGTTCAAGAACGACTCGGCTGCCCGTGATGCCGAAGGCCTTGAACGCTACGTTGAAACCGTCTTCGGCCTGGTACCGGAGTGGGTTGCCCTGGAAGAAAACGGCGTGAAGTTCGAAGCACCGGTGATCGCCGGGCAAAAAACCGGCTGGTTCTATGACCACCGCATGAACCGTGCGCGTCTGGCCCCGTACGTCAAAGGTAAACGCGTACTGGATCTGTACAGCTACATCGGCGGCTGGGGTATTCAAGCCGGTGCGTTTGGCGCCAGCGAAGTGTTCTGCGTTGATGCCTCGTCCTTCGCCCTTGACGGTGTTGAGCGCAACGCTGCGCTGAACGGCTTTGCCGAGAAAGTCACCTGCATGGAAGGCGACGTGTTTGAAGCTCTCAAGGAGCTTAAAGCCAACGAAGAGCGTTTCGACGTGATCGTGGCCGACCCGCCGGCGTTCATCAAACGCAAAAAAGACCTGAAAAATGGCGAAGGCGCTTACCGCCGCCTGAACGAGCAAGCCATGCGCCTGCTCAACAAGGACGGCATTCTGGTCAGCGCATCGTGCTCGATGCACCTGCCCGAAGACGACCTGCAAAACATCCTGCTGACCAGCGCCCGCCATCTGGACCGCAACATGCAGCTGCTGGAGCGCGGCGGCCAGGGCCCGGACCACCCGGTGCACCCGGCCATCCCGGAAACACGCTACATCAAGAGCATCACCTGCCGTTTGCTACCTAATAGCTAAGACGCACATCACCTCGTAGCAGCTGCCGAAGGAACGAGGCTGCGTTCGATTGCGAAGCAATCGTAAAACCTGAACTCCCGGTCTGTTAGTTAAACCGCTGGCTCAGGTTTTACGACGGCTGCGCCGCCGAACGCAGCCTTCGTTCCTCGGCAGCTGCTACGGGGGGCTCAAGGCTTGCGAGGCTTCTCCAGCTTCGGCGTCAGCTCAACCTCGCCAATCTGCAACGATTGA
Source organism: Pseudomonas sp. CCC4.1 (assembly GCF_035019225.1). Taxonomy (NCBI): domain Bacteria; kingdom Pseudomonadati; phylum Pseudomonadota; class Gammaproteobacteria; order Pseudomonadales; family Pseudomonadaceae; genus Pseudomonas; species Pseudomonas sp. CCC4.1. The sequence goes on from NZ_JASJWL010000003.1 coordinate 15,870, forward strand.
TAAGTCGGCTTCACCACCTTCACATTGCCCTCGCGGATCTTCTCGATCAGCTCCAGCGCACTCTCATCCCCCAGGTAAGTCCCGGCTCGCCGCCATTTGCCCTGAGCATCACGCTTGAAGAAGTGCAACGGTTCGGACCACTTGTTCTTGGGTAATTGCAGGACCTCCGGCTGCCCGTCCTGATCCAGATCCACGGCCCACAGGGCGCAACCTGGCGCCAGGCACAACTGCCCGTCAAACCCCTTGTCTTCAAACTGCTCACTGCCCTCGACCTTGGGCCCGATCCATTCCAGCAACCGCTCCGACCCTCTGGGGCCATTGCCCGAACCTGCTTCCTTGAGGCGTTTCAGCAAGACTTGCCGCTGCGGCCCGGTCAGTACCAGCCCTTGCTCGACTTGCACCAACAACGCGTCATACGCCTGCTTGCCCTGAGGCCCCAGACGATTGCGCAAGGTATCTGCATCAAAGGTATCCACCGCAGTCTTGCCGCTGAGCAAGCGCTGCACCTGATTGTTCGCACTCAACTTGAGCGGGCTGAACCACGGCGTATGCAACCCCAGCAGCACCACCACGCACAGCAGCGCAATTAGCGGATTGCTGGCGCGCAAGCTGCCCAGCCAGACGGCCCTTGAAGCAAACACGGCCCAAACCGCCGCCAGGCTGTGAACAAAAATAACCAGCACCAGCACGATGGCGAGGATCCGTGACGGGGTCAGGCCGTACTGCTCGATACGCAGCCAGGTCGAATACCCTGCCAACACCACCAGCACCGGTAAACACAGCAGGCACAGGTCGATCACCCGCACCAGCCAGACCGGGTACCCGCTGCCCTGGGTGCCATCCTGAAACACGCCATTGAGCAAAAACAAACTGACCGCCACCAGCCACAGCATGATCGGCGTCGAATAACCGGTATCCCAGATCGGCTCCAGCCCGGTAAAGGGCAAAGCGAAGGTGAACACAATGACAATCAACGCACTCAACGGCAGCAAAAAGCGGCATAGCGCCAGCAGAATCCCGCGCAGCAGCCCGATCACCCGGTCCTTTTCACGCCCCATATGAACGCCCAGGGCAAACACCATCGCCGAACTGACATACATAAACCCGTCAGTTGAGAACAGCTTGTTGAGCGCCACGATGCCGAGCATCTTGAACAGCCCGCCCCACAACAGCAGCAATGCCCAGAACACGCCATTCAACAGCAACCCCAGAAGCACGATAAACACCGTGTCCCAAGCATGGCGAAACAGGTCCTGGTAGCGTGGGTAGCGCTCTTCACGGGTCGGCCAGCTCAGAATAAAAACCGTACACACATAGGTAACGACTACGGCAAAGAAGGTCCAGCTGCCCACCAGCCAGCTGCCTGAGCGCCAATACTCATCGCCGTCCCAAAATACCCAGGCACTGATTGACGTCATGACTGCCGTGAGTCCGAGCACCCGCCATACCGTGCCACGCTGGCGGATATTCTCATCCAGCAGCAACAGGTTGATGCCACCCACCAGCACTGCCGTCATCAGGCCATAACGGACTCCCGGCTCGCCTATGGCGGTGCTCAGCCACAGCAACAGCCCTTGCACCAGGCCGATGACCAGATACGTTTTGACAGATCGCTCAAGCGTCAGCATTTGGAACCCTCACTACAAAACCAATCGCACACTATTACTTGATTGCCGTTAAATGGTCGTGCCACTTATTAAAAATAGTTCTTTCCCACACAAAAGCAGGCCCGGCCTTACTAGAGCTGATTGCCTCATGCAGTATCCCAAGTCGCTCATTTGTACCCTGGCGCAACCCTCGGGCCCATTCCCTCCCGCCGCCAGCCGTGTAGAATCGACGCATTCATCGCCAATCATCCCCGGCGGGTTTATGAGCTCAAGCCCAGACGCGCGGCGATCCCGCAGCGTTTACGGCAACTCGCGGATACGTGGTCATTTTCTGTGTGATCCGCCTGTCATTAGAAGCTCACTTCCCTGTTTGTTACCTGATTAGCCGCCCGGAGTTGCTCCATGCCTGACTATCGTTCGAAAACCTCCACCCATGGCCGCAACATGGCCGGTGCCCGCGCTTTGTGGCGCGCCACGGGGATGAAAGATGCCGACTTTAAAAAGCCGATCATCGCCATTGCCAACTCCTTCACCCAGTTCGTACCCGGCCACGTCCACCTCAAGGACATGGGCCAGCTGGTAGCCCGCGAGATCGAGCGCGCAGGCGGCGTTGCCAAAGAATTCAACACCATTGCCGTCGACGACGGCATCGCCATGGGCCATGACGGCATGCTGTACTCGCTGCCTAGCCGCGAGATCATCGCCGACTCCGTGGAATACATGGTCAACGCCCACTGCGCCGACGCCATTGTGTGCATCTCCAACTGCGACAAGATCACCCCTGGCATGCTGATGGCCTCCTTGCGCCTCAACATCCCGGTGATTTTCGTTTCCGGCGGGCCGATGGAAGCAGGCAAGACCAAGCTCGCCAGCCACGGTCTGGATCTGGTAGACGCCATGGTGATCGCCGCCGACTCCAGCGCTTCTGACGAGAAAGTTGCCGAGTACGAGCGCAGCGCTTGCCCGACGTGCGGTTCGTGCTCCGGCATGTTCACTGCCAACTCTATGAACTGCCTGACCGAAGCCCTGGGTCTGGCCTTGCCGGGCAACGGCTCGGCACTGGCCACCCACAGCGACCGCGAACAATTGTTCCTGCAAGCCGGACGCACCATCGTTGATCTGTGCCGCCAGTACTACGTCGAGAACGACGAGTCGGTATTGCCGCGCAATATCGCCAACTTCAAGGCGTTCGAAAACGCCATGACGCTGGACATCGCCATGGGCGGTTCGACCAACACCATCCTGCACTTGCTGGCTGCGGCCCAAGAAGCCGAAATCGACTTCGACCTTAAAGACATCGACCGCCTGTCACGTCATGTGCCGCAGCTGTGCAAAGTGGCGCCGAACATCCAGAAGTACCACATGGAAGACGTGCACCGTGCAGGCGGCATCTTCTCTATTCTGGGTTCGCTGGCCCGCGGCGGCCTACTGCACACCGATTTGCCGACCGTACACAGCAAGACCATGGCCGAAGGCATCGCCAAATGGGACATCACCCAGACTGACGACGAAGCCGTGCACACGTTCTTCCGTGCAGGCCCGGCCGGTATCCCGACGCAAACCGCGTTCAGCCAGTCGACCCGCTGGGACACCCTCGACGACGACCGTGAAAACGGCTGCATCCGCAGTGTCGAGCACGCCTACTCGCAAGAAGGCGGCCTGGCCGTGCTGTACGGCAACATCGCTCTGGATGGTTGCGTGGTTAAAACCGCGGGCGTCGACGAGTCGATCCATGTGTTCGAAGGCAACGCCAAGATCTTCGAAAGCCAGGACAGCGCCGTGCGCGGCATTCTGGCGGACGAAGTACAGGCCGGCGACATCGTGATCATCCGTTACGAAGGCCCTAAAGGCGGCCCGGGCATGCAAGAGATGCTCTACCCGACGTCGTACCTGAAATCCAAAGGCCTGGGCAAAGCCTGTGCGCTGCTCACCGACGGTCGTTTCTCGGGCGGTACTTCGGGCCTGTCCATCGGTCATGCTTCACCGGAAGCAGCCGCTGGTGGCGCGATTGGCCTGGTGCAGGACGGCGACAAAGTGCTGATCGACATCCCGAACCGTTCGATCAACCTGTTGATCAGCGACGAAGAGATGGCAGCCCGTCGTGCCGAGCAAGACAAGAAAGGCTGGAAGCCGGTGGAAGTGCGTCCGCGCAAAGTCACCACGGCCCTCAAGGCCTATGCGTTGCTGGCCACCAGCGCCGACAAGGGCGCGGTGCGTGATAAAGCGCTGTTGGACAAATTGGTGCCATAAGCCAATACGTTGAACAAAAATCCCGGCCATGTGCCGGGATTTTTGGTTCATACACCAACTCTGTAGCAGTTGCCGTAGGAACGAGGCTGCGTTCGGCGGCAAAGCCGTCGTGAAATCAGACACTTCGGTACATCAGAAATATTGAAGACTCAGGTTTACGACGACTACGTCGCCGAACGCAGCCTTCGTCCCTCGGCAGCTGCTACGTCACTACTGGATCTGATCCGGCTTGACGATTACCCAGTTTTTATCCGCCGTTACCGGCAACCCCTCTTTGGCTTGCGCCGCCGCATTCTTGGCCATCATGCCTTCCAGTTGCGCCATGTATTTGTCTTTGCGGTTGATCCACAAGTGCACCCCGCCCTTGGCCACGTCCACGCCGTGAAATAGCATATAGCCATCACTGGACGGCGTATCGCCGCCCACCAGCACCGGCTTTTTCCACTGGTCGATATAGGTCAGGATCGCCGCCTGCTTGCCCGCCATCCATGTCGCCGGAGTCCACAGATAAGGGGTCAACTCCAGCCCCAGGTTGGCTTTCTCGTTGTATGTACCGGCGCTGATCTGTTTGCGGGCAGTGGTCAGCTCACCAGTTTTGCGGTCCTTGAGCAGCGTACTCACGCCAATCACGTTTTGCGGTTTGACGTTGTAACCGTACTTGGGATCGGCCGCGACCATGCGCACCAGCTCTTCCGAAGCCGCGGTCATGACATAGACCTCAATGCCGTTTTCCATCAGTTTGTTGAACAGTTCGACCTGTCCGGTAAACACCTTGGGCGGCTGAACCTCGGAGGTCTTGACCACATCCCCCTCGAAGTAAGTCACTGGCACCGGTTTGCCCGAGGCCATCAGCTCATCCACGTAACCCTTGAGCTGTTGCAGGGTAAAGCCGGAAAACACCTGGGCCACCCACGGGTAACACACCATGTCGTCCACTTCGCACAAGCGATAGTAGTAACTGAACAGGCTTTCTTTATGTTCGGCAGTGTCTTTGAACGGGATCAGTTTGAGCGACGGGTCGAGACTGTCACGGGTGATCAGGCCCTTGTTTTCCATAAACGGCAGCAGCGCTTCTTCCAGATCGTTGCGGTAGCTGGTGTTATCCATGTCAAAGACCGCGAAATTACCCTTGTTCGCGTTGGCCGCAATCATGGCGTCCAGTTGCCTGGCCTGATCGGCGGGCCAGTGTTTGAGTTCTGTGGCCAACACCTGGCCCGCAAGCCCCATACACAGAGTTAACGCTGTCAGCTTGGCAGTCAGGTTCATCAGCTATGCTCCTAGTCAAAAGCACAGACGCTAACAAACCTGTATGACAGTTTTTGGCTTGGGCACGACTGTCATCGTCCTGTCTGCGTCACCTGCTTATTCCAAAAACCTTGGTTGTCATTCCACATCGGTATATTTGTAGATATATCAACCTGTTACGATTTCCGGTTCGCAATAGTTACATCCAAGACTGGTACAAGTCGTCCCCTCGGAGCTTTCATGAATTTCCCGCTGATCCTCAATCTGCTGGTGTTCCTCGCGTTGCTGTTCGGCTTGTCGCTGACCCGCCACACTGCGTGGAGCCTGGCGAAAAAAGTCTTGCTGGCACTGGTTATAGGCGTGGTCTTCGGCCTGTGCCTGCACCTGACCTACGGTACAGACAGCCCGACACTGAAAGCCTCCATTGGCTGGTTCGACCTGGTCGGCAGTGGCTACGTGCAATTGCTGCAAATGATCGTGATACCGCTGGTATTCGCCTCGATCCTCAGCGCCGTAGCCCGTCTGCATAACGCTTCGTCCCTCGGCAAGATCAGCTTCCTGACCATCGGCACATTGCTGTTTACCACCATGATCGCGGCACTGATCGGTATCGGCCTGACCAACCTGTTCGGCCTCACCGCCGATGGCCTGGTGGCCGGTGCTGCAGAAATGAGCCGCCTGCAAGTGATCCAGAGCGACTACGCGGGCAAGGTGTCGGACCTGAACGTGCCACAACTGCTGCTGTCGTTTATCCCGCAAAACCCGTTTGCCGACCTGGCCCGTGCCAAGCCGACCTCGATCATCAGCGTGGTGATTTTCGCGGCATTCCTGGGCATCGCCGCGTTGCAGCTGTTCAAGGACGAGCCGGAAAAAGGCGGCAAGATCCTCAGCGCCATCGACACCCTGCAAGCCTGGGTGATGCGCCTGGTGCGCCTGGTGATGAAACTGACCCCCTACGGCGTACTGGCCTTGATGACCAAAGTGGTCGCCATGTCCAACGTGCAGGACATCATCAAACTCGGCAGCTTTGTGGTGGTGTCCTACATCGCCCTGGCGCTGATGTTTGTGATTCACGGCGTGATCGTGTCGTTTTCCGGGGTTAACCCGCTGCGCTTCTTCCGCAAGGTATGGCCGGTTCTGACCTTTGCTTTCACCAGCCGTTCGAGCGCGGCCAGCATCCCGTTGAGCATCGAAGCGCAAACCCGACGCCTGGGCATTCCGTCTTCGATCGCCAGCTTTGCCGCTTCGTTTGGCGCGACCATTGGCCAGAACGGCTGTGCCGGTCTGTACCCGGCCATGCTGGCGGTGATGGTTGCCCCGACCGTGGGCATCAACCCGCTGGACCCTGTGTGGATCGCATCGCTGGTGGCCATCGTGACCTTGAGTTCGGTAGGCGTGGCCGGTGTGGGCGGTGGTGCAACCTTCGCTGCACTGATCGTGTTGCCGGCCATGGGCTTGCCGGTGTCGCTGGTGGCGCTGCTGATTTCGGTCGAGCCGTTGATCGACATGGGCCGTACGGCACTGAACGTCAGCGGTTCGATGGTGGCAGGCACCGTCACCAGCCAGATCCTGCACCAGACCGACAAGGCCATCCTGGCTGAAGACGATCATGGTGATCTGGCGCACGCCTAAAAGCTTGCCCTAACCCTCTCCCGGAGGGAGAGGGGACTAAAGACAAAAGCAGATTTGCGTAACACCACAGATCAGCCCCCTCTCCCTCCGGGAGAGGGTTGGGGTGAGGGGCTTTTTGTAACTAAGCCCTTTCCCACACCTCAAAACTGAACGCCGGCTTGCCCTCTGCAGCCTCGTGCAATTCCTCTGATACCCGTTTCCACTGCGCCTGATCGAACTCAGGGAACCACGCATCGCCTTCCGGGCTCAGGCCCACTCGCGTCAGGTACAACCGGTCGGCATCCACCAATCCCTGGGTGTACAACTGCGCGCCGCCAATCAGCATCACTTCACTGACGCCTTGCTCGATTGCCCACGCCTCGGCACGCTCCACAGCCGCCTCAAGGGATGCAAATACCTCGGCACCTTCAAGCTGCAAGCCGGTCTGACGACTGACCACCAGATTAAGCCGGCCCGGCAACGGGCGACCGAGCGAATCCCAAGTCTTGCGACCCATGATGATCGGCTTGCCCAGGGTGGTGGCCTTGAAATATTTGAAATCCGCTGGCAAATGCCACGGCATGCTGTTGTCGACGCCAATCACGCGGTTTTCAGCGAGTGCCGCGATCAGGCTAAGGGGGAGTGTTTTTTTCATGGCGCCGAGGATACCAGAGCCACCCGCGCCGACAGTACCCCGCCTGACTAACAGCGGTTATGCTCATGGCTCACTTGAATGGACTGGCCTGTGAATCAACTTTCCCCATTACAACGCCTCTGGCTGACCGAGACCGTGCGTCTGCGCGAAGAACACGCCGGCCCGCTGGACGATCTTGAAGCCAATCGGCGCGCCCGCACCAGCGCCGGCGACCTGCCCACACGCCTGCAAAACCGTGCCCTGTGGCTGGCGGAACGGGATGGCTTGCTCGCCGCCATGCAGCACTGGCTGCAAGGTGCGCGGCTGGCGCTGCTGGTATTGGCCGTACTGGCGGTACTCAGCGGCGCCGGGCTGGCCTTTGCCGCCCTGGGCAACGGGCAAACCCCGGTCAATGTGTTCTGGGCGCTGGGCAGCCTGCTTGGCCTCAATCTGATCCTGCTGTTGAGCTGGGCGCTGGGCCTGCTGTTTGCCGGTGAACACGGCGCCAGCCTCGGCCGCCTGTGGCTGTGGCTCAGCGAAAAACTCGCCCGCGACGCCAAGGCCGCACAACTGGCCCCCGCCTTATTGCTGTTGCTGCAACGGCGCAAGCTCAATCGCTGGGCACTCGGCACGCTGGTCAACGGCCTGTGGTTGCTGGCGATGCTCAGCGCGTTGGTGATGATGCTGCTGCTAATGGCCACCCGCCGTTACGGGTTTATCTGGGAAACCACGATTCTTGGTGCCGATGTGTTTGTCGCCGCCACCCGCGCCCTTGGCGCCCTGCCCAACTGGCTGGGCATGAGCGTACCCACCGTGGAGATGATCCGCATCAGCAACGACACCAACCTCTATGACAATGAACTGGTGCGTCAGGCATGGGCAGTCTGGCTGGTGGGCGTGGTCCTTATTTACGGGGTGATTCCGCGTCTGCTACTGGCGGCATTCTGCCTGTGGCGCTGGAATGCCGGGCGCAACGCACTGCAACTTGACCTTAATCTGCCCGGTTACAGCCAGCTGCGCGAGCGTCTGATGCCCAGCAGCGAGCGCCTGGGCGTAAATGACATAGCCCCCGAGCAGTTGCATAACGTGCAGGCCGGGCACAGCGACCTGCACACCGATGGCGCCTTGATCGTGGCCATCGAGCTGGACGATCAACACCCTTGGCCACCCACGTTGCCGGCTACGGTCAAGGATGCGGGCATTCTCGACAGCCGCGAATCCAGGCAAAAACTGCTCGAACAAATGACCCGTTTCCCCCCGGCGCGCCTGGCCATTGCCTGCGACCCGCGACGCTCGCCGGACCGTGGCAGCCTGGCGCTGATCGGCGAACTGGCCCGCAGTGCCCGCGAAACCCGCATATGGCTACTGCAAGCCCCCCCCGGCCAGGCACTGGACGCTGATCGCCTGGGCGACTGGCACACGGCGCTGGAGAAACTGGGTTTACCGTTCGCCGCCAGCGCCCCCCTGAACTGGCTGGAGACAGGCCATGACTAAGCCACTGACGCTGGCCGTGGTGGGCCATACCAATGTCGGCAAAACCTCGTTGCTGCGGACCCTGACCCGAGATGTCGGTTTTGGTGAAGTGTCCCATCGTCCCAGCACCACGCGCCATGTCGAAGGCGCACGGCTGTCGGTCGACGGCGAGCCGTTGCTGGAGCTGTACGACACGCCGGGGCTGGAAGATGCCATCGCCCTGCTCGACTACCTTGAGCGCCTCGACCACCCCGGCGAACGCCTGGATGGGCCGGCGCGGGTGGCGCGCTTTCTCGAAGGCAGCGAGGCGCGCCAGCGCTTTGAGCAGGAAGCCAAGGTGTTGCGCCAACTGCTGGCCTCGGACGCCGGGCTGTATGTGATCGACGCCCGCGAGCCGGTGCTGGCCAAGTACCGCGACGAACTCAGCGTACTGGCCAGTTGTGGCAAACCGCTGCTGCCGGTGCTCAACTTTGTCAGCAGCCCGCAGCACCGCGAACCCGAGTGGCGCGAAGCCCTGGCCCGTCTGGGCCTGCATGCACTGGTACGCTTCGACAGCGTGGCCCCGCCCGAAGATGGCGAACGCCGTTTATATGAAAGCCTGGCGCTGCTGCTGGAGCATTCGCGGGGCGCGCTGCAACGACTGATTACCGACCAGGAGGCCCAGCGTGAAGCCCGCAAGCACAGCGCCCTGCGCCTGATTGCCGAACTGCTGATCGACTGCGCCGCTTGCCGACGCAGCGTGGCCAGCGAAAAAACCGCCGAACAACAAGCTACCCAGCAGTTGCGCGAAACGATTCGCCAACGCGAGCAACGCTGCGTAGAAGCCATGCTCAAGCTGTACGGTTTTCGCACCAGCGATGCGGCGGCCAGCGACTTGCCGCTGCTCGACGGGCGCTGGGGCGATGACTTGTTCAACCCCGAGACGCTCAAGCATCTGGGCGTGCGGGTCGGTAGCGGGATTGCCGCAGGGGCTGCGGCCGGGGCAGGCGTGGACTTGATGGTGGGCGGCCTGACGCTGGGCGCGGCGGCGCTGGCCGGGGCCATTGCCGGCGGTGCGCTGCAAACCGCGCGCAGCTACGGCAGCCGCCTGCTGGGCAAGTTCAAGGGCCAGCGCGAGTTGACCGTGGACGACAGCGTGTTACGCCTGCTGGCGTTGCGCCAACGGCAATTGCTGCACGCTCTCAATGCTCGCGGGCATGCGGCGGTGGACAGCATCAAGGTCGCCACCCCGCAGGACAAGACCTGGCGCGAAGGCAAACTGCCCGAAGCCCTGAACAAGGCGCGGGCGCACCCGCAATGGTCGTCGCTCAACCCGCATCCGAAGTTGAGCCAGGCTGAGCGTCAGGAGCAGATTGAGTTGTTGGCCGGGCAGATCTAAGTACCGGCTTACCCCCCGTGAGCGAGCCTGCTCGCGATTGGATCATCACTGATACACCGCGTCGTTTGTTTCGCGAGCAGGCTCGCTCCCACAAGAATGGGTACTTAACCCTCTAACAGGCGGACGGCTTTGGCCTTGAGGATTTGCAGGTCGATCAGCGGCACATGCCTCTCTTTGGCCTGTTCATCCCACACCCGCATGCGCAGGCTCAACCCGCACAACGGGTCCTGCTCGAAGGCATCCGCCTCGGCCTCGCTCATCACCCCGCCCTGATAACCCAGGGTGCGAATGCTCGCCTCACTCAACAAATCGAAATACCCCGGCTGACGCAAAGTCAGGTAACGCTTGGCCTGTACGTGGTATTCCACCAGTTTGGCCAGCCGCTCGCTAAACCCGGCACGGCGCAGATAATCGGCGCCCACCCGCTCATGGCTGACTACACCGTATCCATCCATGTTCTTCGCATCATTGACGCAAAAGTGCCCGATATCGTGAAAGAACGCGGCCAACACCACTTCATCGTCATAACCTTCATCCAGCGCAAGCTGTGCGGCCTGGGACATATGCTCGATCTGTGACACCGGCTCGCCGATGTAATCATCGGTACCGTATTGCCGGTACAAGCCAAATACTTCTTCAACCACTTGCTGTGCGTGTGTCATCACATCTCCTCCAGCATCCGGGCGATATTGCCCTCGGCCATTGCCGGGCCCACGCTCATGCCCACGCCCGTGTGCATCAGCGCCGCATTCAGACCGGGCGCCACCTGCAGCCAGGTAAAAGGCCTGGCCCCTTTGGCACCATAGACGCCCTGCCAGCGCTCGACCACCTGCACTTCACAGCCCAGGGTTTCTTCGCACAATTGCAGCATCCAGTTATCCACCTGTTCGCCGTTGAAGGGTGAGGGATCCTCACTGTAATCATGAGAATCGCCGACGATCAAATCACCATAAGGTGTCGGGCTGATCAGCAGGTGAATGCCGTGCTGCTCCAGATGCGGGCTGTCACGCTGGATTTCGGCCTGCACTGGCGCCGCTTCGGGCAAGTCGGCAAAAGCGCCGTAATGCACACAGCTCAGGCCGGTCAGCAGGGCGTGTTGCAGCCTCAAGTTGACCTTGGGCCGCACGCGCAGCATTTGCAGGCGACAGATCTTCGGGTTGAGCCGGGCCAGTGGCTCGGCCAGCAGGGTCAGGTAATCGTGCCCCGAGCACACAATCACCTGCGAACCCTTGAAACTCCCCGCCGTGGTATGGACCTGACCGGGTTCGACTTCGCGCACCAGGGTCGAAAAATGAAATTCGACGCCCAGCTCACACTGCAAATAGTTGATAAGGGCCGGGATGGCTTCGCGCGAATACACCTGCTGGTCGTCAAGGCCATGCAAAGCGGCGCGATGATGGCTGAACTGGCCACCGTACAGCGCATCCATTTCTGCACCGCGCAATAATTCGGCGCGGTAGCCGAACTCGCGTGCACGACCTTGGCAGAACGCCTCAAGCAAGTGCTCTTCGGCTTCGGTGCGGGCGAACAGGTACGAGCCGTTGCGCTTGAGATCAAAGCCTGCGCGCTGCGCCCAGACTGCCCAAATGTCGCGGCTGGCACGGGCCAGATCGAGCATCACGCCCGGTGGTTGGCCGGTGACCAGCGCCTGGCCGAAATTGCGCACCGAGGCGCCCAGTGGCGTGGCGGTGCGTTCGAAGACGCGTACCTTGAGACCGCGTCTTGCAGCGGCGTAGGCGTGGGACAAGCCCAGAATGCCGGCGCCGACGATAAGGATTGGTTGAGTCATCACGATGTCCTGAAGGGCAACTTCACTTCCCTTGTGGGAGCGGGCTTGCTCGCGATACAAGCGCCGCGGTGCGGCTGTCCAACCGCAGCGATCCAATCGCGGGCAAGCCCGCTCCCACAGGTCTTTTGTGGCTACAAAACTACTGCGCCGCTTTCTCGGACTTGCCGTCATAGCGTTTGCGCCACTCGGCCAGGATGCTGTCGCGATTCTGCGAGGCCCAGGCGAAGTCGTTCTTGATCAGGCGCTGCTCGTAGTCGGCTGGCAGCTCGGTCTGTGGCTTGGCGATGCCGGGCTGGGCGAGTACCGCGAAGTTCTCTTTATAAAGCTCCATCGCCGCGGGGCTTGCGGAGAAGTCAGCCAGCTTTTTTGCTGCCTCTTCGTGCGGCGTCCCCTTGATTACAGCCGTCGCTTCGATTTCCCAACCCAGGCCTTCTTTAGGCAACACGATATCCAGCGGTGCCCCCTGACGCTTGAGCTGTACGGCCGGGTATTCAAAGGAGATACCGATCGGGAATTCCCCCGCAGCTGCCAGCTTGCAAGGCTTGGAACCTGAATGAACGTACTGGCCGATGTTCTGGTGCAGGTCGTCCATAAATTGCCAGCCCTGTTTCTCGCCGAAGGTCTGCAGCCAGGCGCTCACATCCAGAAAGCCGGTGCCGGACGAGGCCGGGTTGGGCATCACGATTTTGCCCTTGTATTCAGGCTTGGTCAGGTCCTGCCAGCTCACCGGCTTGCTCAGGCCCTGTTTTTCCGCCTCGATGGTGTTGAAGCAAATGGTCGCGGCCCACACGTCCATGCCCACCCAGGCCGGCGGGTTGGCTGCATCGCGGTAGTTGCCGCCGATCTTGGCCAGGTCCCTGGGGGCGTAGCTTTGCAGCATGCCCTGCTGGTCGAGGATCGCCAGGCTGGATGCCGCCAGGCCCCACACCGCATCTGCTTGCGGACGGGCTTTTTCCGCCAGCAGCTTGGCGGTGATGATGCCCGTGGAATCGCGAACCCACTTGATCTCGATGTCCGGGTTGGCCTTTTCAAAGGCCTGCTTGTAGGTCTTGAGCTGTTCGGCTTCCAGGGCCGTGTACACGGTCAGTTCAGTTTTGGCAGCGAACGCATTGAAGCTAAAAGCAGTGAGGACAGCAGCGGCAAGAGCAAGAGGCTTGAACATGGTGCGGTTCCTTTTGGGGTGTAGGGGCAGGGTTGTTGTTATTGCGCGGGCGCACCCTGGCGCCAGGCCTGGGAGCGGCGCAGCAAACCGCGCGAAGCCCATGCCAGCAGCAAGGACATACCCGCCGAAGTGAACAGGATCAGGGTCGACATCGCCGCCGCGCCGCCAACGTTGCCGGCGTCGTCCATGTTCAGCACCGCCACCGCCGCGAGGATGGTGTCGGGGCTGTAAAGGAAGATCGCCGCCGACACGGTGGTCATCGCCGAGACAAACAGGTAGCGCATGATGTCCAGCAGTGCGGGCAGGCAGATCGGCACGGTGACGCGCCAGTAATGGCGATAGAGCGGCGCCTTGAGCGACAGTGCGGCGGCTTCGAATTCGCCGTCGAGCTGGCGCAGGGCCGTGGTCGCAGTCATTTGTGCAGTGGTCAAATAATGCGCAATGGTGCAGGCCACCAGCAGGGTCATGGTGCCGTAGAGCACATGCAGCGGGTTGCCCGGCAGGTTGAAAAAGAACACGTAGCCCAGTCCCAGCACCAGCCCCGGCACGGCCATCGGTACAAAGCTGAGCATGCGCAGGGCCAGGTTGAGGCCTTTCTGGCTTCTGGTTTTCTCCATCAGATAGGCGCCGGTGAAGATCACCAGACTGCCAATCACCGCCGTACACAGCGCCATCGTTACACTGTTGCGATAGGCCAGCCAGCCGCCGCCTGCGGTGTCGTTGAACTGGTAGTGGTTGAGCGATAGCGACAGGTTATATGGCCAGAACTTGACCAGCGACGAGTACACCGCCATCCCGAAGACCAGCAGCAGGGTGGCGCAAATCAGCAGCACAATGGCCAGATAACAGCGGTCACGGCCCTTCGACGGCACGGGTTTGAACACCTGGGCGCGGCCACTCATCGAATCGCCATGCTGGCGGCGCAGCCAGGCATCAACGCCGAAACTGAACAGCGCAGGCAACAGCAGGACCATGCCGATCAAGGCGCCGCGACCGAATTGCTGCTGGCCGACCACGGCCTTGTAGGCTTCAAGCGCCAGCACCTGATAGTCGCCACCCACCACCACGGGCACACCGAAGTCGGTGATGGTCAGGGTGAAGACCAGGCAGAACGCGGCAAACACGGCCTGTTTGGTGCCCGGCCAGGTAATGCTGCGAAAGGCCTTGAAAGGCCCGGCCCCCATACTCGATGCAGCGTCAAACAAACGTGCATCGGCCAGAGACAAAGCCGACAGCAAAATCATCAAGGCGTGCGGGAAGGTGTAGATGGCCTCACCGAGAACGATGCCCCAGAAGCCGTAGATATTGTCGCTAACCAGCCCACGTAACATGCCCTGGTTACCAAACAGATACACCAGCGCGATGCCCGGCAGCATTGAAGGTGCCATCAGTGGCAGCAACGACAACCCGCGCCAGATGCGTTTGCCGGGGATCATGGTCCTTTGCAGGGCGTAGGCAAACAGATACGCCAGCGGTACGACGATGGCCGCCACGCTGAGGGAAACCTTAAGGCTATTACCCAGCAGCCAGTGAAAGTTGGCGCTGGTGACCAGTTCTCGCGCTGCGACCCAGCCGCCGCCCTGGCCGTCTTCGGCACTGAAGCCGCGCCAGAAGATAGCCAGCAACGGCATCAGCACCGCCACGCTCAACAACAGCAGTAACAGCAGCTTGCCGCCGACCACGAAGATACGGTCACCGAGTTCCGCTCTGCTGGCTTGGCGGGACATTTTGCCGGGCAATGGCAGGGCCATTTCAGCGGCCATGTCAGGCAAACACCTGCAGGCTGCCGGGTGGCAGGGCGACAAAAATATCCGGTGTGCCGAGGCGCGGCAGGTCCTGACTGCCGACTTCGGCCGTCAGGGCATGACCCGGCAGGTGGTTGAGTTCGAAGCTCATGCGGCAGCGATTGCCAAGAAAGGTAATTTCCCGAACCCGGGCCGGGAACAGGTTTTCCTGATGCAGTACCGGATTGACGCTGATGGCTTCGGGACGGCAGAACAAACGCCCCGAGGCGGCGCGGCCAGCGTCATCTGCCAGGCGCATGTTCATGCCGCCGACCTGAGCGTGGGTGGCACTGTTGCGCAAAAACGGTAGCCAGTTGCCCTGCCCCACAAATTCGGCGACAAACGGCGTGGCCGGCTTGTCGTAGATTTCTTGCGGGGTGGCGTACTGCTCGACCTTGCCGTTGTTCATCACAGCAATACGGTCGGCCATCAGCATGGCTTCGTCCTGATTGTGGGTGACCATCAGCGTGGTGATGCCCAGGCTGCGCTGCAATTGGCGCAGTTCGGTACATAAATGCTCACGGACGCGGGCATCCAGGGCCGACATTGGCTCGTCGAGTAATAGCAGAGACGGCGATGGCGCCAGGGCACGGGCCAGGGCGACCCGCTGCTGCTGGCCACCGGAAAGCTGACCCGGGAATTTCTTTTCGCTGCCGGTCAGGCCCACCAACTCCAGCATGTCGCCGACGCGCTTGCGCACCACCTCACGATTGCTGCCAGCCAGGCCGTAGGCAATGTTGGCCTCAACAGTCAGATTTGGGAACAAAGCATAGGATTGAAACAGAATCCCGTAATCACGGGCCTGCGGCGCCAGCTCGGAGACATCGCGATCACCCAGGTACAGTGCGCCGTTGTCCTGATGCTCCAGGCCTGCGATACAACGCAACAGCGTGGTCTTGCCGCAACCGGACGGGCCGAGCAGACACACCAGCTCGCCTGCAGCCACCTCCAGCGAGACGTTATCCAGCGCGGTAAAGGCGCCAAAGCGCTTGCTCACATTGCGCACCTTCATCGGCACGCCGGGCTGGGTAAAAGCGGTTGTGTTCGAGCTGTTCATGGATGCACCTCATCAAGCAGATAAGGGCCATCCTAGAGATGCAATGCGTACAAGATGTGGCAGCAAGGCCAAAGCAGCCGATAGTGGTATTGGTGGATTTGGGTATGGGTATGGGTGCAGGGTCATTGTGGGAGCGGGCTTGCTCGCGATGGCCTTACCGCGTTTTGCCTGACAAACCGCATCGTCTGCATCATGAGCAAGCCCGCTCCCACAGTGGTTGTGGTCAGGCCGGGGCCATTTCCTGCGCCAGCCCCAGAAACGCCGCCGGCAAACGCGCGGCTTTTCGCTCTTTGAGGCAGTACAGGTACTCATGGATCACTGGCGCATTCTCAAGGGTCAGTACCCGTAACTGCGGGTCATGAGGTACTTCCTGGCGAGCGATGATGCTGATGCCGATATTGCGCAGCACCGCTTCGCGGATCGACTCCCGGCTGCCAATTTCCAGCAGCGGACCAAAACTCACCCCGGCATTGGCCAGCAGGTCTTCGGTCAACTGGCGCGTGGTCGAACCTTGCTCACGCATCAACAAGCAATGCCCGGCCAGCGCACTGAGCGGTACATGCTCTAGCTTGGCCAGTGGGTGATTGCGATGCACCGCCAGCACCAGCGGATCGGCACCCAGGACGCGGCGGATCAGGCGCGGGTCTTCCACCAGTTGTGAGGAAGCCGCGATATCGACCCGGTATTCGTCCAGTGCCTCCAGCACCTGCTGGGAGTTGCCGATATCCACCGCCACCTCGATCTGCGGCAAGCGTTCGCGAAAGGCTTTGACCAGATCCAGGATGTAATACGGCGCGGTTGCGGCAATACGCAGCATGCCGGTGCCCTGGCCGCTGTTGCGCAAAAAGAATTCGATATCGGCTTCTTGCTGCAGCAACGCCTTGACCATCGGCAGCAGGCGTACGCCGTCATCGCTGAGGGTCAGGCGCCGGCCGCCACGGTAAAACAGCTCTACACCGTACTGGCTTTCGAGGTTGCGGATTTGCGTGGTCACAGTCGGCTGGCTCAGCCCGAGCTTTTTGGCGGCCTGAGTAATGCTGCCCAGTTGGGCCACCCGGTAAAACGCTTTCAGCTCGGCACTCAGCACAACAGCCCCTCTTGATCTATTTGCGCAACAGGCGCAAACCGTTGAACACCACCAACAGGCTGACGCCCATGTCGGCAAACACGGCCATCCACATGGTGGCCAAACCGAGGAAGGTTACCGCAAGAAAGATCGCCTTGATGACCAATGCCAAGGCAATGTTCTGTTTCAGGATGCTGGAGGTCTGCCGTGACAGGCGAATAAAAGCCGGTATCTTGCGCAGATCGTCGTCCATCAGGGCAACATCGGCGGTCTCGATCGCGGTATCCGTACCTGCCGCGGCCATGGCAAAACCGATCTCGGCACGGGCCAGGGCCGGAGCGTCATTAATGCCGTCGCCCACCATGCCTACATGATGGCCCTTGGCATACAGCGCTTCGATCGCCTTGAGCTTGTCTTCCGGGAGCAGGTTGCCCTGGGCTTCGTCGATACCGACCTGGGCGGCAATGGCGTTGGCCGTGTGAGGATTATCGCCGGTCAGCATCAGGGTCTTGATGCCCAACTCATGCAACTCGCGGATCGCTTCACGGCTGGTTTGCTTGACCGTGTCTGCCACGGCGAACAGCGCCAGCGGGCCTGCGCTGTCGCACAGCAAGATCACGGTTTTGCCCTGTTCTTCCAGCGCAAACAGCTCGGTCTCGAGTTCAGGAGAGCACAGGCCCAATTCTTCAACCAGGCGGTGATTGCCCAGGTGGTAGAGCTTGCCGTCGATTTCGCCACGCACTCCGCGCCCCGCCAGCGCGGTGAAGTTATCCACAGCACTCAAAGGCAGATTCTTATCCACAGCAGCATTAGCCACAGCCAGCGACACCGGATGATCGGAACGGCTTGCAAGGCTGGCGGCCAACAGCACCGCGCTGTCAGTGACCAGCGGATCAAGGGGCAGGTAATCGGTTTGCACCGGTTTGCCGTGGGTGATGGTGCCGGTCTTGTCCAGAGCCAGGAAGTCGAGCTTGTGGCCGCCTTCCAGGTACACCCCGCCCTTGACCAAAATCCCCTTGCGGGCCGCAGCCGCCAGGCCGCTGACGATGGTTACCGGCGTCGAAATCACCAGCGCACAAGGGCACGCCACCACCAGTAACACCAGCGCACGGTAGATCCAGTCAAACCATACGCCGCCCATAAACAACGGCGGGATCACCGCCACTGCCAGGGCAAAGGCAAACACCAGCGGGGTATAGATTTTCGCGAAGCTGTCGACGAAACGCTGGGTCGGTGCCCGGGCGCCCTGGGCCTGCTCTACAGCGTGAATGATCCGCGCCAGGGTCGAGTTGTTGGCCGCTGCCGTCACCCGGTATTCCAGGGCGCCGGACTGGTTGATGGTGCCCGCGAAGACTTTGTCGCCCAGCGCTTTCTCGATGGGCAGGCTTTCACCGGTGATCGGCGCCTGATCGACTGTGGAGTTGCCCGCTACCACTTCACCGTCCAGGCCGATACGCTCGCCCGGCCGTACCCTGACCAGGCTGCCCAGGGCGATGTCTTTGACCTCAAGCTCAATCCAGCTGCCATCCGCCTGCTGCACGGTGGCCTTGTCCGGCGCCATTTGCATCAGGCCACTGATGGCATTGCGCGCACGATCGAGGGATTTGGCTTCGATCAGTTCGGCCACGGTAAACAGGAACATCACCATCGCCGCTTCCGGCCATTGGCCGATCAACACGGCCCCCGTCACGGCGATGCTCATCAGTGCATTGATGTTCAGGTTGAGGTTTTTCAGGGCGATCCAGCCCTTTTTATAGGTGGTCAGGCCGCCGCTGAGGATCGACACCAGCGCCACCAGCGCAATCACCCAGGTGGGTGCAGCATCGGTAAAGTGCAGCACTTCAGCCGCCAACGCGCCCGCACCGGCCACGGCCAGAGGCCACCAGTGTTTTTTCGCAGGCAGTGCAGGCGGGGCCGCATCCGCACCGGAATTGATGGGCTCGGCGTGCATGCCGAGGGATTTGATTGCGTCGACAATCGGCCCGACGGACGGCAGGTCGTGGGTCACGCCCAATACCCGGTTGATGAGGTTGAATTCCAGTTGCTGCACACCCGCCAGCTTGCCCAGCTTGTTCTGGATCAGGGTCTGCTCGGTGGGGCAGTCCATCGCTTCAATGCGAAAGCTGCTCAGGCGCGCGCCCGCAGTGGCCGCGGCGGCCAGCTTGACGACGCTCGGTCCCGCTGCGCCGGGGCAGCAGCTATGGGCGTGAGCGTGCGTGTCGCCATGCCCATGTTCGTGATCGTGATCGTGATCGTGATCGTGATCGTGATCGTGATCATGCTTGTTCGGTGCGTGAATGGAATCGCTCATCAGATTGCGTCCGGGAAAGGTGCCTGTTGCCAAGTAAAGACCCTGTAGCCACTATAGGGTCAAGCATCCTTTTGGAGATCTGCTTGATGAAAATTGGCGAACTGGCGAAATTGACCGACTGTCAGGTCGAAACCATCCGTTATTACGAACGCGAAGGGCTGCTGCCAGAGCCTGCGCGCAGTGAAGGCAACTACCGTTTGTACACCCAGGCCCATGTTGAGCGGCTGACGTTTATCCGCAATTGCCGCAGCCTGGACATGACCCTGGAAGAAATCCGCAGCCTGCTCAACCTGCGTGACAGCCCCCAGGACCAGTGCGAAAGCGTGAATGCGCTGATCGACGAACATATTCATCACGTCAAGGCGCGGGTCGACAGTTTGCTGGCCCTGCAGGCGCAATTGCTCGACCTGCGGCAAAAGTGTGGCGAGGGGCCTGACGGGGAGCATTGCGGGATTTTGCAGCAGCTGGAAGTCAGCGGCTCGGTCAGCCCGCCGGAAGGCGAGCCCAGCCATGTGGGCAGAAGCCACGGGCATTGATTGCAGGGCGCCGATGCAGGCCTTGGCCCTTCAATCGTGCCGGACGCGGAGCGCCTAAAACGCTATTCTGTCCAGGTTTTCCCCTTACAGAATGTGAACTGCCAAATGCCAGACTGGAACCACTACCTACAGCGCATCCTTGAGTTGATGAAGCGCTATCCAGGGCTGATCGCGGCGTTTGGCTTTTGCTCGGGGGTGGGCAGTTTCATTCTGGTGGACCGCCAGCAAGGCATGGCCCGCTGGATTGCGGTGATCCTGCTGGTGAGCTGGGTCTGGTTGATGCTGGAAAACACCTTCACCCGGCTGTTCAGCCGGGTGTTCAAGCGCGAAATACCTGAACCGCTGCTGCGCTATGCCACCCAGATGATCCACCAGGAAAGTTTTTTTTTCGTCCTGCCATTTTTCTTTATCACCACCACCTGGAACAGTGGCCAACTGGTCTTTACCGGACTTCTGGGCGTGTGCGCACTGATCGCCATCACTGACCCGCTGTATTACAAATGGCTGGCCCCCCGGCGCTGGCTGTTTCTGGCCCTGCACACCCTGGCCCTGTTCGCGGCCATGCTGACGGCGTTGCCGATCATCCTCAACCTCACCACCTCCGAGAGCTACAAGCTGGCGCTGGGCACCGCCGTGCTACTGTCCATTCCCAGCCTGGCCGTGAGCCTGCCGCTGAAAACCTGGCGTGGCTGGCTGGTATTGCCCTTGATAGTCCTGGCCCTGGGCGGCACCGGCTGGCTGCTGCGATCCTGGGTGCCACCAGCTACGCTGTGGATGACCGAAGTGGCCGTCACCACCCAGTTGCAGGACCGCACGCCGGGCGAGAGCATCAAGCACATCAGCGTCAGCGAGCTGCGCAGTCGTGGCCTGTACGCCTATACCTCGATCAATGCGCCCCGGGGTTTGAATGAGCGGATTTACCATGTGTGGCAACTCAACGGCCAGGAGGTCGATCGCATCGCCCTGGATATTCATGGCGGGCGCAAAGAAGGTTATCGCGCCTGGACCCACAAGCAGAATTTCCCGCCGGACCCGGTGGGTCGCTGGCAAGTCCGGGTGTTGACCGAGGATGGGCAACTGATCGGCGTTTTGCGCTTCAGGGTTAACCTGGATCAATCTGCGCCTGCGGTTGTTAAGGCAAACTGAAGCACTTTTGCCGGATTGTGCTATTACATAAGGTCTGCGTTCAAACGTACCGAGCTGGGAGCTTAAGACTATTACGGCCATGGCGGGCAATGCCCAACTAGACACTTCCGGTAATCCGGCGCGACTGCTGATCAGCGGCGACTGGACGCTTGCCCATTACACACGCCTCAAGCAGCAGACCGAACAACTGGTCGGCAAGTACGATGCCCAGACCGCCATCAACCTGGACGACGTGTCCAGCATCGATACGGCCGGGGCTTCGCTGCTGGTGGAGCTGCTGGGGGCAGAGCGCGTCAGCCAGTTGACCGACACCGCACAAAAACTCCCCGCCGCCGACCGCGCCTTGCTGCAAACGGTCTATTCCTCGATGCGCGATTTTTGCGTGCCGGTCGCAGCCCAGGAACAGAACGTCGGCATCCTCTTGCTCAGCCGCATCGGCAGCGCGGTCTACAAGCTGTGGCAAGACTCCCTGCAACTGCTGGGGTTTATCGGCCTGATCCTGCAGACCCTGGCGCGCAACCTGTTTCGACCCAAACAATGGCGCATCACCCCGGTGGTGGCGCATATCGAGCAGATCGGTCTTAACGCCGCGCCGATCGTGGTGTTGCTGACCTTTATGGTGGGCGCCGTAGTGGCGTTTCTCGGGGCCACGGTACTGGCCAACTTTGGTGCGGGGATTTTTACCGTTGACCTGGTGGCGTTTTCCTTCCTGCGTGAATTCGGCGTGTTGCTCACCGCCATCCTTCTGGCCGGGCGCACGGCCAGTGCCTTTACCGCACAAATCGGCTCGATGAAGGCCAACGAAGAAATTGACGCGATCCGCACCCTGGGCCTCGATCCGATGGACTTGCTGGTGTTGCCACGGGTGCTGGCGCTGTTGATTTCCCTGCCGCTGCTGACATTCATGGCCATGATGGCGGGCATCCTCGGCGGTGCCGTGGTCTGCGTGGTGTCCCTGGGTATCTCGCCGGACATGTTTATTTCGCTGCTGCACTCGGATATCGGCGTGCAGCACTTTTTGGTGGGCATGGTCAAAGCGCCGTTCTTTGCCTTCCTGATTGCCGCGGTGGGCTGCCTTGAAGGCTTTAAAGTCAGCGGCAGCGCCGAGTCGGTGGGCGCCCACACCACGTCCAGCGTGGTCCAGTCGATCTTTATCGTGATCGTCCTCGACGCCGTGGCCGCGTTGTTCTTTATGGAGATGGGCTGGTGAGTACGTCCCTGCGCAAACCCGGCGAGACCGTGATCGAGGTGCGTGACCTGTGCAACCGCTTTGGTAGCCAGACCGTGCATGAACACCTCGACCTTGATGTGTACAAAGGTGAGATTCTCGGCGTGGTCGGCGGCTCCGGCACCGGCAAATCCGTGCTGCTGCGCAGTATTGTCGGTTTGCGTCGGCCCACTGAAGGGCAGGTCCGGGTGTTTGGCCAGGACTTGATGAGCCTTGATGAACAGGCGCGCTCAATGATCGAGCGGCGCTTTGGTGTGCTGTTTCAGATGGGCGCGCTGTTTTCTTCACTGACGGTAAAAGAGAACATCGCCCTGCCCCTGATCGAGCACGCCGGCCTGAGCCGGCCTGATGCCGAGCACCTGGCGTGCGTCAAGCTGGCGCTGTCGGGGTTGCCCCTGTCGGCAGCAGACAAGTACCCGTCTTCACTGTCCGGTGGCATGGTCAAGCGCGCAGCGCTGGCCCGGGCGCTGGCGCTGGACCCGGACATCCTGTTTCTGGACGAACCCACCGCTGGGCTGGATCCGATCGGCGCGGCGGCCTTTGACCAACTTATCCTGACACTGCGCGATGCGCTGGGGTTAAGCGTGTTCCTGGTCACCCACGATCTCGACACGCTGTACACCATCACTGACCGGGTGGCGGTGCTGTCGCAAAAACGGGTGCTGGTGGCGGCACCCATCACTGAGGTCGAAGACTACGACGACCCGTGGATTCATGACTATTTCCATGGCCCCCGTGGCCGCGCCGCGTACGAAGCGGCAACCCACCTCAAGGAGCAATGACATGGAAACCCGTGCCCATCATGTATTGATCGGCCTGTTCAGCGTCCTGATTGTCGTCGGGGCCATGCTGTTTGGCCTGTGGCTGGCCAAGGCGAGCATGGACAGCACGTTCAAGGATTACGAAGTGGTGTTCAACGAAGCCGTCAGCGGCCTGTCCAAAGGCAGCTCGGTGCAATACAACGGCATCAAGGTCGGCGACGTGATCGAATTGCGCCTGGACGACAAGGACCCGCGCCGGGTACTGGCGCGCATTCGTCTGGCGGCCAACACCCCGGTCAAGGTCGACACCAAGGCCAAGCTGGCGCTGACCGGCGTGACCGGGACTTCGATCATCCAGCTCAGTGGCGGTGACCCCAACAGCCCGCCCCTCAAGGGCAAGGACGGCAAGCTGCCGGAAATCGTGGCTTCGCCCTCGCCCATTGCCCGCCTGCTCACCGACGGCTCTGACGTGATGGCCAACGTCAATATGCTGCTGCATAACGCCAATGCGTTGTTCTCCGAAGACAACGTCAACCGTGTCAGCAAGACCCTGGACAACCTTGAGCAAACCACTACGGCCATTGCCGGTCAGCGCGGCGATATCAGCCAGACATTGAAACAGCTGGCCCAGGTCGGCAAACAGGCCAGCGTCACGCTTGAGCAAACCAACGTGCTGATGCGCAACGCCAACGGCCTGTTGAGCACCGAAGGCAAACAGATGTTCAACAGCGCCGAGCAGGCCATGAACTCGCTGCAGCAGAGCACCGCGACGATCAACAAACTGATCAACAACAATGAGGACTCGCTCAACAGCGGCCTGCAGGGGCTGAATCAGCTCGGCCCTGCAGTCAATGAACTGCGCGAAACCCTTGGCACATTGCGCTCGATCTCGCGGCGCCTGGAATCCAATCCAAGCGGTTACTTGCTGGGCCGCGAGCAGAACAAGGAATTCACCCCATGAAGCGCACCTATCGCCTGGCAGGTTCCATCGCCCTTGCTACTGGTCTGAGCCTGCTCAGCGCCTGCTCGATTTTGCCCAAACCCGAGATAGTCGACGTGTATCGGCTGCCGGCGGCGCAAGCACCTATGGCCGTCAGCCAGAGTACGCCAGTGAAGTGGTCATTGCGTCTGGAAAAGCCGATGACCACTGGCGCGTTGAACAGCCAGAACATCGTGGTGGTGCCTGAGGGCAACCTGATCAGTAACTACAAAGGTGCCCGCTGGAGCGATACGGCCCCGGTGCTGTTGCGCAACCGTCTGCTTGAGGCCTTCTTGCAGGATGGCAGGATCCAGGGCTTGAGCACCGATGACAGCAACTTGCAGTCCGATTACGAACTGGGGGGCGAATTGTTGGCGTTTCAGACCCACTACAACGGCAAAAGCCCGGAAGTGCTGATCCAGTACAACGCCCGCCTGGTACGCAGCAGTGATCAGCGGGTCATTGCTTCCAAACGCTTTGAGACGCGCCAGCCGCTGAGCAACCCGATGGTACCAGGCGTGGTCGCAGGTTTTGGCCAGGCCAGTGATGTGCTGATGCCACAAGTGGTGCAGTGGGTGATGCAGCAGGGGCAGGCGCAGCGTTAAAAAGCCCGAAGCAAGAGCCAAAAGCCCCTCCCCCTAACCCTCTCCCTGCGGAGAGGGTTGAAACTAGGTTCACACCTCCCTTCAATTAAAGACCGCTGTCTTGATACCGGCATTCGTAAATTCTCACTAATCACCCTGCTGTAGGAGCGGGCTTGCTCGCGATGGGATCGACGCGGTGTGTCTGTCAGACCACGTCGTCCGAATCGCGAGCAAGCCCGCTCCCACGGGGTTACGCATGTTCTGGCGGCGGGTTCTTGTTCTCCTTGATCTTGTACGAAGCCACATACAGCGCTGGCAAAAACAACAGCGTGAGCAAGGTGGCCGATAGAATGCCGCCGATCATGGCGTAGGCCATCGGCCCCCAGAACACGTCCCGGGCAATCGGAATCATGCCCAGGCTGGCCGCTGCCGCGGTCAGCAGAATCGGCCGACGACGATGCTGGGTGGCTTGCATCACCGCGTGCCACGGATCGAAGCCGTCGCGTTCGTACTGGTCGATCTGGGTCACCAGGATCACCGAGTTACGCACGATGATGCCCACCAGCGCCAGAATCCCCAGGATCGCTACAAAGCCCATCGGCGTGCCGGTGGGCACCAGCGCCAGCACCACACCGATCAGCCCCAGCGGCGCGACACTGACCACCAGGAACATCTTGTGCACGCTTTGCAGCTGGATCATCAGGAAGGTTGCCATCAAGAACAGCATCAACGGCACGACTTTGGCGATCGGGCCCTGGGCCTTGGCGCTCTGCTCTACCGTACCGCCGGTTTGCACGTTGTAGCCTTCAGGCAGATTGGCGGCGAACTTGTCGACCTCGGGCTTGAGCACCTTGACCAGATCGGTCGGTTGCATCGAGCCGCGCACCGAGGCCTTGAGGGTCAGGGTGGGGATCCGGTCACGGCTCCAGATCAGCGGCTGCTCCAGCTCGTAGCGCACCGTGGCAAAGGCCAATAGCGGGATCGAGGTGCCGCTGGGGGTGGTGATCTGCAGGTTGAGCAGGGTTTCCGGGGTACCGCGCTCGTTGCTGTTGGCCCGACCGACGATATTGATCAGGTAAATGTTGTCCTTGACCTGGCTGACGGCGGCACCGCTGACGATGCTGTTCATCACATGGGCCACGTCTTCGGATGACAGCCCGAACTGGCGGGCCTTGTCCTGGGCAATGTCGATACGCAGCACCTTGCCGGGCTCGTTCCAGTTGAAGATGGTTTCACCGACATTGGGGTTGGCGTCGAGCACCGAGGCCAGGTCGATCGAGTACTTGCGCACCAGGTCGATATTCGGCCCGCTGACCCGATATTGCAGCGGCTGGCCCACCGGCGGGCCCAGTTCCAGGGTGTGCACGAAGCTGCCCACCCCCACAAAGTCCTCGCGCAAGCGTTTGTTGAGCCGTTCGATCAGGGCATCACGGCTTTCCAGGCCTTTGCTGACAATCACCAACTGGGCATAGAAAGGGTTTTGCAGTTGCTGATCGAGCGGCAGGTAGAAACGGATCGCGCCCTCACCGATGTACGAGCTCCAGCGCACGATATCGTCATCACCCTTGAGCGACTCTTCAAAACGCTGGGTGACCTTGAGCGTCTCCTGGATCGAGGCGTTTTGCGGCAGGTTCAGGTCCACCAGAATCTCGGGGCGGTCAGAGGCCGGGAAAAACTGGTTCTGCACCAGGCCCATGCCGAACACCGCCAGTACAAACATCAGCACTGTCGCACCAATGGTCGTCCAGCGATAACGCATGCACCACAGCAGCGCGGTGTCGAAGGCCTGGGCCAGGCGCCCGGGTTTCTCGGGCTTGGGTTTGACCTTGGCGCTGAGGATATGCACGCCCAGCACCGGCGCGAACAGCACGGCCACCACCCACGACACCAGCATTGCCACGGCAATCACCGCGAACAGGGTGAAGGTGTACTCCCCCGCCGAGCTGTTGTTAAGGCCGATGGGCACAAAGCCTGCCACGGTCACCAGTGTCCCGGTGAGCATCGGGAACGCCGTGGAATGATAGGCAAAGGTCGCCGCCTGCTCCTTGGTTTCCCCAAGTTCCAGCCGGGTGATCATCATCTCCACCGTGATCATCGCATCGTCCACCAGCAGGCCCAGGGCGATGATCAGCGCACCCAGCGACACGCGCTGCATGGCGATGCCGGTAAATTCCATAAACACGAACACCAGCGCCAGCACCAACGGGATCGAGATCGCCACCACCAGACCGGCGCGCAGGCCCAGGCTGATGAAACTCACCGCCAGTACAATCACCACCGCCTCAAACAGGGCGCTGGTGAAGCCGCTGACAGCTTCCTCGACCACTTGCGCCTGATCGGACACCATATGCACGCCCACACCCACCGGTAACTGCGCGGTCAGGTCGTCGATGCGCTGCTGTAGTTGCTTGCCGAACTCCTGAATGTTGCCACCATCAATCATGGCGATTGCCAGACCAATGGCCGGCTTGCCGTTGTAATGGAACATGGGGGCCGCGGGGTCGACGTAGCCACGGGTGATTTCGGCAATGTCGGCCAGGCGGTAAAAACGGTCGTTGACCCGCAGATTCACGGCAGCCAGATCCTCAACGCTGTGGAACTGCCCCGAGGTGCGTACCGACATGCGCTCCGGCCCGGCCTCGATTACCCCGGCGGGAGTGACGGCGTTCTGTTCTTGCAGGCTTTCCAGAATGTGCTGTTGGTCGAGGCCCAAAGCTGCCAGTTTGCGGGTCGAGAAATCCAGGTAGAAAGTTTCGTCCTGTTCACCGATGGTCATCACCTTGCCGCGATTGGGTACATCGCGAATGCCGGTGCGCACTTGCTCTACATAGTCGCGCAGCTGACGCATGGTGAAGCCGTCGCCGGTGAAGGCGAAAATGGTGCCATAGACATCACCGAACTCATCGTCGAACCCCGGGCCTTGAATGCCCTGGGGAAAGTCGCCGCGAATGTCGCCGATCTTTTTGCGCACCTCATACCAGATATGCGGGATGGCATCGGCTTTGGTGGTGTCCTTGAGGAACACAAACACCGTCGACTCACCGGGCCGGGTGTAACTTTGCACGTAGTCGAGAGAATCCAGCTCCTCAAGCTTTTTCTCGATGCGGTCGGTGATTTGCAGGCGGGTTTCGTCGACCGTAGCACCGGGCCATTTGGACTGGATGACCATGGTTTTGATGGCGAAGGACGGGTCTTCAGCGCGCCCCAGATTGATGTATGAAAAAATCCCGGCGACCACCGCGACAAACATCAAATACCAGACAAATGACTGATGCTTCAGAGCCCACTCGGACAGGTTGAACTTCCCATTCATTGCGAGCTTTCCTTATCGAGTCTGACTTTCTGCCCGGGGGTGAGGCTGTACACACCTGCACTGACCACCCTGTCGCCGGTTTTGATACCACCCGACAACAGCACGTTGCGGGCGTCGCGACGCAGTACGCTGACGTCACGCGGGCTGACGGTTTGAGTGGCGCTGTCAATGATCCATACGCGGCTGTGGCCGTCGACTTCCTGCAGGGCAGTGAGCGGCAGCTGGAAGTGCTCGGCTGTCGGGCTGCTGACGGTCACGCTCACCGAGCTGCCAAGACGGAATGCCGCCGGCGTCTGGTCCAGTGTCAGGCGGGTGCGCCGGGTGCGGGTGGCGCTGTCGGCTTGCGGGGCGATTTCGCGGACATGGGCGCGGGTGTTGATAGTCGGGTCGAGCTGGCCGGCGACGAGGAATTCGATACCTTTGGGCAGTGCTTCGGCCAACGGACCCGGGAGGTCGATGACCGCCTCCTTGATTTCAGGGCGGGCCAGTGTGACCACTTCCTGGCCAATGCTCACCACTTGCCCGGCCTCGGCATGCCATTGGGTAATCACGGCATCATGGTCGGCGCGCAGGTTGCAGTAGCTGAGCTGGTCCTGAGCCTGATTGACCGCAGCCTGCGCCTGCTGCATCGAAGCCTGTGTGGTCTTGAGGTCGGCTTGCGCGGTGTCCAGTTGGGCCTGGGCGCCCACACCACGGTCGAACAGCTCTTGCTGACGACGGGCATTGGCCCTGGCGTTGATCAATTGTGCCTGTACCTTGGCCAGATCACCCTGGGCCGCACGCAGCTGATTTTGCTGATCGGTGGGGTCGAGGTTGGCCAGAATGTCACCCTGTTTCACCACCGCACCCACATCGTAATAACGGCGCACGATGCGCCCCGGAACACGAAAGCCCAGGGTGCTTTCATAACGAGCTTCGATACTCCCAGCAAAGCGGCCCAGATCCTGAACCAGCTCGGGCCGGGCAATCACATACAGCGCCGGGCGAACGGGTTCCGGCGGCTGTTTCTCCGAGCAGCCTATCAGCATTGCAGCAGCGAGCGGCATCATCCATAAACGCCTCATAGCTGCACCCCTTCGGCCGGTGCGGGGACGATTTCAACTTTCATGCCCGGGTGTAACAACTGCCCCCCTGCAACCACGACTTTTTCTCCATCCTTGAGGCCTTCGCTGACAATCACGCTGCCGGTCAGGTAGCGCCCGACCTTGACCCGTTGCAGGCGTACATTGCTTTGCTCGTCGGCGATCCATACGGCGGGCTCGCTGATGTCCTTGGTCAGGGCCGACCATGGCAGTTCAATGCTGGCGCTGGGCGGCGGGGTCAGGTTGACACTGACAATCGAGCCCAGGTCCATGCCCTTGGGCAAGGCGTCGAGCTGCACCTTGATCTGCAACGTACCGCTTTGTGCCGCAACCGTGGGAGTGATTTCACGGATCTGGCCGTTGACCTTGATTGTCGGATCGCTCAGCAGCGTGACCTGTACCGTGGGGTCTTTGGGCGGTTCGATAAACAGCGATTCATACACGTTGAATACGGCATCCCGTGCGCCATCGCGGGCCAGGGTAAAAATCGGCATGGTGGCCTGTACCACCTGCCCGACTTCGGCCTGGCGCGCGGTGATGATGCCCGGTGCCTCGGCCTCCAGGTTGCTGTAACTCAGTTGTTCGCGGGCGTTGGCCAATTGCGCCTGGGCCGCTGCGAGGGCACTTTTGGCGCTCAGTTGGGCGGCATTGGCAGCATCGTATTCGCTTTGGCTGGTGTAGCCCTTTGGCAGCAGCTTTTGCTGACGCACAAACGCCGCGCGGGTTTGCACCACTTGCGCCTGTTGCGCGTTAACGCTGGCCTGGGCGGTCTCGACCTGGATCTTCAGGTCTTTGGGGTCGAGACGGGCCAGCACCTGATGGGCCTGGATATGGTCACCTACATCCACCTTGCGCTCGATAATCTTGCCACCCACCCGGAATGACAGCTGGGTTTCGATCCGGGCCTGAATATCGCCACTAAGCTGGATCGGCGGGGCGAACTCACGGGTACTCACCTGTTGCACATACACCCGGGGGGACAGAGGCTCTTTGGGGCCCTCCTTGCCGCACGCGGTGAGAAGCGCCAACAGGCTCAAGCCCAAAATGCCCGTGTTCAGTGGACCAGCCATGCAAGCTCCTTTGCGTGATGCCGTTTAACATGCGGATACGGTTGATAGCGTAGAACAGTGTTCAGCGTCTGTGGGACTCTATTACCGCCTATCAGTTTCACGAAATGAGGTCACCCCATGCTCACCACCCTGGCCGTGGCCAACTACCGTTCCATCAATCAGTTGGTGGTGCCCCTGGCCCGGCTGAATCTGATCACCGGCCCCAATGGCAGTGGCAAATCCAACCTTTATCGCGCCTTGCGCTTGTTGGCCGAAACCGCCCAGGGGGGTGTGGTCAATGCTCTGGCCCGTGAAGGCGGCCTGAGCTCGACGTTCTGGGCCGGGCCTGAGGTGATCTCCCGCCGCATGAAGCTGGGCGAGGTTGATGTCAACGCCAGCGTGCGCCAGGAAACCAAGCGCCTGCGCCTTGGTTTTGCCGGAGAAGACTTCAGCTACGCCATCGCCCTGGGCTTGCCGATACCTGGACGCACGCAGTTCAACCTCGACCCGCAGATCAAGCATGAGAGCCTCTGGGCAGGGCCTTTTTACCGCCCGGCCAGCGAGCTGGTTGAACGTAAAGGCCCCATGATCCGCGCCCGTGACGGCCGCAACTGGCAGGTGTTGGCACAGCACACGCCGCTTTTCGACAGCCTGTTCGATCAGGTCGGCAGCTTGCAGGCATCCCCTGAAGTGTTGCAGTTGCGCGAGTCCATCCGCGGCTGGCGTTTTTACGATCACTTTCGCACTGACCCCGACGCGCCTGTGCGCCAACCACAACTGGGCACGCGCACGCCGGTGCTGCATCACGATGGCCATGATCTGGCCGCTGCGTTGCAAACAATCCTTGAGGTCGGCAACCCTGAAGCCTTGCATGCCGCGATCAGCGATGCATTCCCTGGCGCACGGCTGGAAATCGAATGTGTGCCCGGCGGGCATTTTTATATCGAGTTTTATCAAGAGGGGCTGCTGCGCCCGTTGTCTGCCGCCGAGCTCTCGGACGGTACCTTGCGCTATCTGCTGCTGGTTGCGGCTTTGCTGACCCCGCGTCCGCCGAGCATGATGGTGCTCAACGAACCGGAAACCAGCCTGCACCCCGACTTGTTGCCCGCGCTGGCGCGGCTGATCATCAGTGCTTCGCAGCACTCGCAGGTGTGGGTGGTATCCCATGCCCGGCGTCTGATCGCCGCCCTGCAACAAGACCCTGAGTGCAACTGCATCGTGCTGGAAAAAAACCTTGGCCAGACAGAAGTGGTCGGCCAACGCATGCTGGACCAGCCCGCCTGGTATTGGCCCGACAAATAAAAACGCCGACGCTATAAAAGCCGTCGGCGTTTTCAGTAGCCTGGCGTGTAATCAGAACGCTGGCAGTACCGCACCTTTGTATTTTTCAGCAATAAAGGCTTTTACTTCAGGGCTGGTCAGGGCCTTGGCCAGCTTCTGGATTGCGACGCTGTCCTTGTTGTCAGGGCGGGCAACCAGGAAGTTCACGTATGGCGAATCAGCACCTTCGATGATCAGCGCGTCAGTGGCCGGGTTCAGGCCTGCTTCCAGCGCGTAGTTGGTGTTGATCATGTCCAGGTCAACCTGGTCCAGCACCCGTGGCAGC
The DNA here is from genome assembly GCF_035019225.1 of Pseudomonas sp. CCC4.1. Lineage (NCBI taxonomy): Bacteria > Pseudomonadati > Pseudomonadota > Gammaproteobacteria > Pseudomonadales > Pseudomonadaceae > Pseudomonas > Pseudomonas sp. CCC4.1. Next base: position 47,521 of record NZ_JASJWL010000003.1, read on the forward strand.
AGTGCGGACTCAAGCTCTTTGAACTTGAAGTTGTGCGGGTTCTTGGCGATGTCCTTCGGGGTCGACACAGCGTTGGTCGGGTCTTTGAGTTCGATCAGACCGGCCTTTTGCAGCAGGATCAGGGCACGGCCGCTGTTGCTGCCTTCGTTAGGGATAGCGATGGTTGCGCCGTCTTTAAGCTCGGACAGGTTTTTGACTTTCTTCGAGTAGCCACCGAAGGGTTCAACGTGAACACCGATCACGGTGGTCAGGTTGGTGCCTTTGCCTTTATTGAAGCTTTCCAGGTATGGAAGGGTCTGGAAGTAGTTGGCGTCCAGGTGTTTTTCGGCCACTTGCACGTTAGGTTGCACGTAGTCGGTGAACACTTTGATTTCCAGATCCACGCCTTCTTTGGCGAGGGTTGGTTTGATCAGCTCAAGGATTTCGGCGTGAGGCACCGGCGTTGCGGCAACCACCAGTTTTTCGCCAGCCTGTGCCAGGCCTGCAGTCAAAGCAGCCGCCAATGCGGTAAACAACAGAACCTTTTTCATGCGATACCCTTATGTGTGTGACCGTTCGTATGACGGTTTTCCTGGAAGACGAAGCGGACAATACCGAGTTTCTTTATTCCAGAACAATAATATTTATTCAGCTTCTTATGCCATTTTGTTCACTTGAGTTTTTTTTGGGGAGCGGGCTTGCCCGCGACAGGAACGCCGTGGTGTGACAGATACACCGCGTCGCTGCCATCGCGGGCAAGCCCGCTCCCACAGGGTCAAGGCAACAACTGCCTGATCGCCGCCAACTCCTGCGCCGTGGCGCCTTTTATAAACAGCTCGATCTGGCTCAGGGCGTCAGGCAGGTTCAAGTGCTCGGGCTGGATCTCCTCGCCCGTGCTCACCAGCAAAGCAAAATGAATCACGTTTTCCAGCTCACGGGTATTGCCCGGCCAGCTGTGGCGCTCAAGTACCCGCTGGGCTCTGTCGCTGATAAACGGCACGGGCAGGTTCAGGCGCTGGCTGTAAATGCCTAGGAAATATTCGGCCAGCGAAAGGATGTCCCCCGGCCGCTCGCGCAACGCGGGCAAGTCCAGCCGCCCTTCGCTGAGGTAGTGATACAGCCGCTCGTGGAATTTTCCGGCAGCCACCGCCTGCGCCAGATCGATACTGGTGGCCGCCACCAGGCGCACGTCCACCGGGCTCGGTTGATGGGCGCCCACACGGGTGACTTCGTGGGTTTCCAGGGCCGCCAGCAGCTTGGTCTGGATTGCCCACGGCAAGTCGCCGATTTCGTCCAGATAAAGAGTCCCGCCATTGGCCGAACCAAACCACCCGGCGCGGCTGCTGGCCGAACTGCTGTGTGTTCCGGCGGCATAGCCAAACAGCTCGGCGTCAGCGTAAGTGGGGCTGATGGCACCGCAATTGACTGACACAAACAGGCCGGTGCGGTCACTGGCGCGGTGGATATGTCGAGCGAGCAGCTCTTTGCCGCTGCCGGTTTCACCACGAATCAGCACGGGCAAGGCGCGCGGCGCGAGCAGCTCCAGATCGTTGCGTAATTGGCGCGAGCGGGGGTCGACAAACACCAGCGCTTTGGCGCGAATGCTCAGCGGGCTTTTTTCCGCGTCAGGAAAGGTCAGCAGCGGCTGACCGAAGGTTTCATGCAGGCTCATGGCAGGCTCCCGCCCGCCGCCGGAGGGTGGGCGCGGGCGTTACAGGAATTCACGCGCGACGCAGGGCGCCGTGCTCGATACGGGTTTGCAGGCGGTATAAAAAGGCGAAGCCTTGCTCCCAGCGCTGGTGTCCGGATTTAACGTTGATATGCCCGGCGCCGCTGATGATGCCGATCTCGGCGCCCCATTGACGGGCAAATTCCATAGCCCGTGGCGCGCTGACAGCACCATCGTTATCCGAGCTGACGATGTGGCTTGGAAAAGGCAACGACCGGGTCGGGATCGGGGCAAAGTTGCGCAAGGCCGGCGCACAGGCCGGGCGCTCGACGTCTGCCGGGGCCACCAGCAACGCGCCGCGCACTTGGTTTAACAGGCTTTCTGGCGCACGCTCGGCCCAATGGGCTACGGTAATGCAACCCAGGCTGTGGGCGATCAGGATCACGGGGGTGCTGTCGGCAGCAATGGCTTCGGCCAGGGCGGCGATCCAGTCTTCGCGGCGGGGCGTCAGCCAGTCGGCCTGCTCCACCCGGGCACTGTTCGGCAAGCTGTTTTGCCAGTGGGTTTGCCAATGATCGTCGGACGAACCTTGCCAGCCCGGCACTATCAAATAGCGAATCGAATCGTTGCCCATGGGTGTGCGCCTCCAGCGGTATGTGTCTTACCGAGTCAGTATAGGGACGGTTTTTAGATTCGCTAAGGAATAAGAAGCTATTTGTTTATAACTAAAAATAAAAACTTGAGGGTTGTGCACCATGAAAAGCCTGGTCGACCATTTGAGCCAATATGCTGCCTATCACCGCGACCCGCACAATATCGCCACGCATTTCGTGGGCATCCCGCTGATCGTGATTGCCGTTGCAACGCTGCTGTCGCGCCCGCAATGGATGGGTATTTCACCGGCAGTGCTGGTGATGCTGGCCAGTGCCGTGTTTTACCTGCGCCTTGAGTTGCGCCTGGGGTTGTTGATGACGCTGCTGCTGGCTTTGACGGTGTGGCTGGGGCACGCGCTGGCGGGGTTGGGCACCGCTGCCTGGCTGGGCTGGGGCATTGGACTGTTTGTGGTGGGCTGGGTGTTCCAGTTTGTCGGGCACTATTACGAGGGGCGCAAGCCGGCGTTTATCGATGACGTCACCGGGCTGATCGTGGGACCGCTGTTCGTGGTGGTGGAACTGGGGTTTTTGCTGGGCTGGCGCGAGGATTTGCGTCGAGAGATGGCGCTGCGCGCCGGTTAGCGCATTGTGGGAGCGGGCTTGCTCGCGATTGGGCCACCGCAGGGTGAAAGAGTCACCGCGTCGTGGCCATCGCGGGCAAGCCCGCTCCCACAAGGGCAGGTCAGCGCTTGAACGCCTGATGCAACTGCGCCAGGGTTTCGAAGTGGTACTTGGGTGCAAACGAGTTCAGCTCTTCAAAGCTGCCAAAGCCATAGCCCACCGCCGCTGCGTCCATGCCGTTGTCGCGGGCACCGATCAGGTCGTGCTTGCGATCACCGATCATCAGAGTTTGCGCCGGGTCCAGTCCTTGTTCGTTGACCAGATGGGCAATCAGCTCAACCTTGTTGGTGCGGGTACCGTCCAGCTCGCTACCGTAGATCACCTTGAAGTGCCTGGCGAAATCAAAGTGGCGGGCAATTTCGCGGGCATAGATATGCGGCTTTGAGGTAGCGATAAACAGTTGGCGGCCCTGTGCAACCAGCTCTTCCAGCAAGGGAGTGACACCCTCGAACACTTCATTTTCGTACAGCCCGGTCACGGCAAAACGCTCGCGGTAAAAGCCCATCGCCTCCCACGCCTTCGCCTCGTCGAAGCCATAACTGGCCATGAACTGTTGCAGCAGCGGCGGGCCGATAAAGTGCTCGAGTTTGCTCAGGTCTGGCTCATCAATGCCCAGTTTGCTCAAACCGAACTGGATCGAGCGGGTGATCCCTTCCCGTGGGTCGGTCAGGGTGCCATCGAGGTCGAACAATACGTTCTGGTAATGCATGCAGGGCTCCAAAAAGGGGGGCTTAAACGGGCTGGGCGTAGCCTTCGGCCAAGTGCTGGTCCTTGAGCTTGACGTAATTGCCGGCACTGTAGGTAAAGAAGGCCTTTTCTTTTTCGGTCAATTCGCGCACTTGCTTCACCGGGCTGCCCACATACAGAAAGCCGCTGGCCAGGCGTTTGCCCGGTGGCACCAGACTGCCCGCGCCGACGATCACGTCGTCTTCAATCACGGCGCCGTCCATCACGATGCTACCCATGCCGATCAGGATGCGGCTGCCCACGTTACAGCCGTGCAACATGACTTTGTGGGCGATGGTCACGTCATCACCGATCAGCAGCGGGAAGCCTTCAGGGTTGAAGGGCCCGGCGTGGGTGATGTGGAGTACGCAACCGTCCTGCACGCTGGTGCGCGCACCGATGCGGATGCGGTGCATATCGCCGCGAATCACGGTCAGTGGCCAGATGGAACTGTCGGCGCCGATTTCGACGTCACCGATCACCACCGCCGAGCGATCGACAAAGGCACGCTCGCCCAAGGTCGGTGTGTGCTGCTGGAATGGACGAATGGACACAAATAGCTTCCTTCTTTAGCCGTAATAGGGCGTTGCAATGCTGCGGTCAGCGTCGATTGTAATTAAGATGAGCCAATGTTTCTTCCAGCCAAGGTGCCAAACGTGAGCGAGAACAACCCTCTATTGCAGCCCTATGACCTGCCGCCGTTCTCGGCGATCCGTCCTGAGCACGTACAGCCGGCCATCGAGCAGATCCTCGCCGACAACCGTGCCGGCATTCAAGCCATCCTCAAGGATCAGGGCCAGAACCCGACATGGGCAGGCCTGGTATTGGCGATGGATGAGTTGAACGACCGGCTGGGTGCGGCCTGGAGCCCGGTCAGCCACCTTAACGCGGTGTGCAACAGCGCAGAGCTGCGTGAAGCCTATGAGGCCTGCCTGCCGGCATTGAGCGCTTACTCCACCGAGATGGGCCAGAACCGCGAACTGTTCCAGGCCTTTGAAGCCCTGGCCCACAGCCCGCAAGTCGGCGACTTCGACCAGGCCCAGAAAACCATTCTTGAGCATTCGCTGCGCGACTTCCGCCTGTCGGGTATCGACCTGCCGGAGGCCGAGCAAAAGCGTTACGCCGAGGTACAAAGCAAGCTTTCCGAGTTGGGCAGCAAGTTCTCCAACCAGTTGCTGGACGCCACCCAGGCCTGGACCAAGCACATCACCGACGAAACAGCACTGGCGGGCCTGACCGACTCGGCCAAGGCGCAAATGGCGGCTGCCGCACAGGCCAAGGGCCTGGACGGCTGGCTGATCAGCCTCGAGTTCCCCAGCTACTTCCCGGTGATGACCTACGCCGAAGACCGCGCCCTGCGCGAAGAAGTCTACGCGGCTTACTGCACCCGCGCCTCGGACCAGGGCCCGAATGCCGGCAAGTTCGACAACGGCCCGGTAATGGAAGAAATTCTCGACCTGCGTCAGGAGCTGGCCAAGCTGCTGGGTTTTGCCAGCTTCGCCGAGCTGAGCCTGGCCACCAAAATGGCCGAGACACCGGATCAGGTGCTGACCTTCCTGCGTGACCTGGCCAAGCGCAGCAAGCCGTTCGCTGCCCGCGACCTTGAGCAACTGCAAGCCTACGCCAGCGAGCAAGGTACCCCTGAGCTGAAAAGCTGGGACACCGGCTTCTTTGGCGAAAAACTGCGTGAGCAGCGCTACAGCGTGTCGCAAGAAGCCCTGCGCGCCTACTTCCCGATCGACAAGGTACTGGGCGGGCTGTTCGCCATTGTCCAGCGCCTGTACGGCATCGAAATTGCCGAAATCAAAGGTTTCGATACCTGGCACCCGGATGTTCGCCTGTTCGAAATCAAGGAAAACGGCCAGCACGTCGGGCGCTTCTTCTTCGACCTCTATGCCCGCGCCAACAAGCGTGGCGGTGCCTGGATGGACGGTGCTCGCGACCGTCGCCGCACCGCAGCCGGCAAGCTGCAAAGCCCGGTGGCCAACCTGGTGTGCAACTTCACTCCAGCCGTTGCGGGCAAGCCTGCACTGCTGACCCACGACGAAGTGACCACCCTGTTCCACGAATTCGGCCACGGCTTGCACCATATGCTGACCGAGATCGAACACGCGGGTGTGTCGGGCATCAACGGCGTAGCCTGGGATGCGGTCGAACTGCCGAGCCAGTTCATGGAGAACTGGTGCTGGGAACCTGAAGGCCTGGCGCTGATTTCCAGCCACTACGAAACCGGCGAAGCACTGCCAAAAGACCTGCTGGATAAAATGCTCGCAGCCAAGAACTTCCAGTCCGGGCTGATGATGATTCGTCAGCTGGAGTTCTCGTTGTTTGACTTCGAACTGCACGCCACCCACGGTGACGGTCGCAGCGTTGCGCAGGTGCTTGACGGCATCCGTGACGAAGTTTCGGTGATGCGTCCGCCTGCCTACAATCGCTTCCCGAACAGCTTTGCGCATATTTTCGCCGGCGGTTACGCCGCGGGTTACTACAGCTACAAGTGGGCAGAAGTGCTGTCGGCCGATGCGTTCTCGCGTTTTGAAGAAGAAGGCGTGTTCAACCCGCACACCGGCAAAGCGTTCCGCCAGGCGATCCTGGCCCGTGGCGGCTCGAAGGCCCCGATGGAGCTGTTCAAGGACTTCCGTGGCCGTGAGCCGTCGATTGACGCCCTGTTGCGTCACAGCGGCCTGACCGAGGACTCGGCAGCATGAGTGATGCACCGGTGAACGTGAGCAAAAAACGCTTTATCGCCGGGGCTGTCTGCCCGGCGTGCAGCGAACCTGACAAGTTGATGATGTGGAACGAAGACGAAGTGCCGCACCGCGAATGCGTGGCCTGCGGTTATTCGGATACGTTGAATGAACAGGGTTTGTCGGTGCCCAAGGAGTTGGGTACGCGGGTCAATACGTCAGCGCTGAAAAAAGCACCGGATCCCAAGGTGCAGGCGGTGCAGTTTTTTCCTAATCCGAAACTGAAAAAGCCCTGAAGATCAACAGCCCCTCACCCTCTCCCGGAGGGAGAGGGGACTGAAGTCAAAAGCAGATTCACGCAACGCCATAGATCAAGCCCCCTCTCCCTCCGGGAGAGGGTTGGGGTGAGGGCGCTCGTGCTTTTAAGCCTTCTGCCACACCTTGGGCTTGAAGAACAACGTCTCGCCGCGCGCCAGATCGGTCAGGCTGTCATGGTCCTTGACCACTTCCACTTCGATCAACTCGCTCTGCCCTTCAACCTTCAATGTCACCCGGGTGGTTGCACCCAATGGGCGAATGTCACGCACCTCTGCAGCATGATGGTCTTCGATCTCGTGACGCGACAGTGACACTTCATGCGGACGGAACAGCACATGCTGGTCCTCACCGATATGCAGGCGGTTGGAGTCACCCAGGAAGTGATACACAAAGTCGCTGGCCGGGTTTTCATAAACTTCGCCCGGTGAGCCGATCTGCTCGATTACACCCTTGTTCATCACCACGATACGGTCGGCGACTTCCATCGCTTCTTCCTGGTCATGGGTCACGAACACGGAGGTCAGGTTGATATCTTCGTGCAGGCGCGCCAGCCAGCGGCGCAGTTCTTTACGCACCTTGGCGTCCAACGCACCAAACGGCTCGTCCAGCAGCAGTACCTTGGGTTCGACGGCCAATGCTCGGGCCAGGGCGATACGCTGACGCTGACCGCCTGACAGCTGCTCAGGGTAGCGATCCGACAGCCAGTCCAGCTGCACCATGTTCAGCAACTCGTGGACTTTTTCAGCGATGCGGGTTTCGCTCGGGCGTTCCTTTTTCGGCTTCATGCGCAGGCCGAAAGCCACGTTATCGAACACCGTCATATGGCGGAACAGGGCGTAATGCTGGAACACAAAACCGACGTTGCGATCACGCACATCGTGCCCAGAGACGTCTTCACCGTGGAACACGATGTTGCCTTCGTCCGGGGTTTCGAGGCCGGCGATAATGCGCAGCAAAGTGGTCTTGCCGCAGCCCGACGGGCCGAGCAGGGCCACCAGCTCACCGCTATGAATGTCCAGATTGATGCTGTTCAGGGCCTTGAAGGCATTGAAGTTCTTGCTGACGTTACGGACTTCGATCGACATGGTTTATTCCTCCGCGGCGCTGGCGCGCAGGCGGTTAATACGGGATTCGCTCCACTGCTTGAGCAGCAGGATGAAGAGCGCCAGGATCAGCAACAGGGTGGCCACGGCGAAGGCGGCAACGTGGTTGTATTCGTTGTAGAGAATCTCGACGTGCAGCGGCAGGGTGTTGGTCACCCCGCGAATGTGCCCGGAAACCACCGACACCGCACCGAACTCACCCATCGCCCGCGCAGTACACAGCACCACGCCGTAGATCAGGCCCCATTTGATATTGGGTACGGTCACGTGCCAGAACATTTGCCAGCCATTGGCGCCCAGCAGGCGTGCGGCCTCCTCTTCCTGAGTGCCCTGCTCCTGCATCAGCGGGATCAGTTCCCGGGCCACAAAGGGCACGGTCACGAAGATGGTGGCCAGCACGATACCCGGCAAGGCGAATACGATCTGGATGTCGTGGTCCTGCAACCACGGACCGAGAAAGCCCTGCGCGCCAAACATCAGCACGTAGACCAGACCGGCGATCACCGGTGAGACCGAAAACGGCAGGTCGATCAGGGTGACCAGGATGCTCTTGCCGCGAAAGCTGTACTTGCTCACGCACCAGGCCGCGCTGACGCCGAAGACCACGTTCAGTGGCACCGAAATCACCACGGCGATAATGGTCAGCTTGAGGGCCGACAGGGCGTCGGGTTCGAGGATGGCGTCGAAAAAAGTACCTACCCCCATTTTCAAACCCTGGGACACCACGATCAGCAGCGGCAGCAGCAGGAACAGGGTAAAAAACAACCAGCCGAAGCCGATCAGCAGGCGCCGCGACAGCGGGCTGCCACGGCGGGCGGCATTGGCCACGGATGAAGCGCTCTGTGTTGAGCTGGACATGGTCAGGCCTCCTTCACGGTTTTTCGATGCGACGCTGAATCAAATTGATGATCAGCAGCAAAATGAAGGAAACCACCAGCATCATCACGCCAATGGCCGTGGCGCCGGTGTAGTCGTACTGGTCCAGCTTGACCATGATCAGCAGCGGCAGGATTTCGGTTTTGAACGGCATGTTACCCGCGATAAAAATCACCGAGCCGTACTCGCCCACACCGCGGGCAAAGGCCAGGGCAAAACCGGTCAACCAGGCGGGCAGCAAGGCTGGCACCAGGATGTAGCGGAACACTTGCAGGGGCTTGGCGCCCAGGCAGGCAGCGGCTTCTTCGATTTCACGGGGGATATCGGCCAGCACTGGCTGCACGGTGCGCACCACAAACGGCAGCGTGACGAACGTCAGTGCCAGGGTGATGCCCATCGGGGTGTAGGCAATCTTGAAACCCAGGTCGTTGGCGAACTGGCCGATCCAGCCGTTGGGGGCGTACAGGGCTGTCAGGGCGATACCGGCCACGGCAGTCGGCAGGGCAAACGGCAGGTCGATCATGGCATCGATGACCTTGCGTCCGGGGAAGGTATAGCGCACCAGCACCCAGGCCAGCACGGTGCCGATCACGCCGTTGATAATGGCGGCGACAAAGGCGGTGCCAAAGCTCAGTTGCAGGGCGGCCAGCACCCGGGGGGCAGTGATAATGGCCCAGAACTGGTCCCAGGTCAGTTGGGCGGCATGCACGAACATCGCAGCCAGCGGGATCAGCACAATCAGACTGAGGTACACCAAGGTGTAGCCCAGTGTCAGCCCGAAGCCGGGTATGACGGGGGAGATACGACGAGACATAAGAGTCCTTGGTTAACGCACGAAGCCCGCAACTCGGTCGCGGGCTCTATGTTCTAGCTTTCAGCGAGGCCAAAGGCCCCACCCCACAGGTTACTGCGCCTGGTAGATCTGGTCGAACACACCACCGTCATTGAAAAATTTCGGCTGCGCAGTTTTCCAGCCACCGAAGTCTTTGTCGATAGTCACAAGTTCCAGTTTCGGAAACTGCTGTGCGTACTTGGCAGCGATTGCTGCGTCACGCGGGCGGTAGAAATTTTTTGCAGCAATTTCCTGGCCGGCCGGGCTGTACAGGTGTTCGAGGTAGGCTTTGGCGATTTCGGCATTGCCCTTTTTATCGGCGTTTTTGTCGACTACAGCCACTGGCGGCTCAGCCAGGATCGACAGGGAAGGTACGACGATGTCGAATTTATCGGTACCGCCATCCTCCTTGAGTGCCAGGAATGCTTCGTTTTCCCAGGCCAGCAACACATCACCCTGACCGTTGTTGACGAAGGTGATGGTCGAACCGCGTGCACCGGTGTCCAGCACTGGCACGTGTTTGAACAGGGTTTTTACATATTCTTTGGCTTTTTCTTCGTTGCCGCCGTTGGCTTTCAGGCCGTAAGCGTAGGCTGCAAGGAAGTTCCAGCGCGCGCCGCCGCTGGTTTTAGGGTTCGGGGTAATGACCGATACGCCATCCTTGGTCAGGTCGCCCCAGTCCTTGATGCCTTTAGGGTTGCCCTTGCGCACCAGGAACACGATGGTCGAGGTGTACGGGGTGCTGGCGTCCGGCAGGCGGGTTTGCCAGTTTTCCGGCAGCGAGCCCTTGTTCAGCCTGGCGATTTCGTCGATGTCACCGGCCAGGGCCAGGGTTACCACGTCAGCGCGCAGGCCGTCGACCACGCCGCGGGCCTGTTTGCCCGAGCCGCCGTGGGATTGCTGGATTTTGACGTTGTCACCCGGGTGGCTGGCTTTCCAGAACTGGGTGAACTCAGTGTTGTAATCCTGGTACAGCTCGCGGGTTGGATCGTAGGAAACGTTCAACAACTCGTAATCTTTGGCTACAGCGGAGCCAGCAAAAATGGCACTGGCCAGCGCGGCCAAAGCGTAACGGCGTAGGGACATAGGTGAGGCTCCAAAGCATTTTTTAATTTTTATTGAGCGCACTCAGGTGAATGCGCTTGAACGATTCAGGCGTTTTTCTGACTCGGGTTTTGCAGGCGGAATTTCTCTTTGCGTTCGATCTGCACCACTTGCGCGTTATGCACAGTGATTTCCACAGCACCAAAGCGCAGGTCTCGCAGCGCGCTCTGGATTTCCCGCAGGATGGTTGCTTCGTCCTGGCCGTCAACGCTACGCAGAGATGCGCTCATGGTGCTGCTCCTGAAAAATGGGGTGCCGACAGGGTTGCTGGCGTAGGGGCAATAGTAGTGAGGTGTAGATATTCTTAAAAATACTATTTAAGAATGTTTATATAACTGAAAGCTCAAAATAGGCGCTTGAGCACCATGTGTAGCAGCTGCCGAGGGCTGCGTCCGGTTGCGAAGCGACCGTAAATACTGCGCGCGATGTTTTTCTGACACAGCCCAGGGTTCGGTTTTACGACCGCGGCGCGGCCGGACGCAGCCTCGTTCCTTCGGCAGCTGCTACGAATTTCCCAGCGGCAAAGTGGGACGCGACTACACTCCAACTGCCTTATAACGACAGGATGTTTTGCAAAGGTGGGAACTGTTGCTGGACAGTCAGCACAAGTGGGATCACCTTAGAGCGGCTGTCGTCTTTTCCTGCATAGTCTGGAGTCTTTATGTCGTTTACCCCTGAGTTGGTTGCCGAACTGGAAGTCCTTGCACTGTTTGACTTGGAAAGTACCCTTGAGGGCCTGAAGATTCATCAACATGCCGCGCCAGAAAAAGTCGCCGCGGCGCAGCGCCTGTTCGAGAAAAAACTGATCGATCAACCCGATGGTGGCTATCTGACAAGCCTGGGACGTGATGCTGCCGAAAGTGTCCAAGTACTGCTGTCGATTCTTGTTGAATCCAAAGAAGTTGCCTGACGCCACGCCCCGCCCTCGGGATCTGAACGATTAATGATTCCGCGGGCACACTTATCTCCGCCCGCACTGAACCAGAGAACTGAGCGACAGGTTCTCCAGCAGTTGCGTGGGCGCTTTTTGCGCGTCAATCAGGGTCGCCTGGCCCGAGCGGTAGAGGGGCTGGCCCCTCGCCAACAAGCGCTACTGAACCTGTTGGCGCTGCTCTTTCATATCAATCACCCGCTCTTGCCCGGTTATGTGTCTGACTGCACTCCCGCCGGGGTGTCGGGTTATAAACCTGACGCACTCGCCCTCGCCTCTGCCCGACATCTGATTCACGACTTTTCTTGCAGCATGGGCAACGCTTGCCAGTCACAACCGATCCATGGGCTTTTTTTGATGGGCAGCCTCGGCACATTGGCCCAGACCGCGCAAAGCGATATGGACGTGTGGGTTTGCCTCGCTCCGGACTTGAATGATGCCGCCGTGTCGGCCTTGCGCAAAAAATGCCGACGCCTGGAAGCTTGGGCGACGAGCCAGGGCTGTGAAGCACACTTCTTTTTGATCGATGCACAATTGCGCAACGACGAGGGCGACGAGCCACGACAGAGGTTGTTGCTCGATGAGTTTTATCGCACCGCCATCTGGCTCGCCGGGCGCACACCGATGTGGTGGTGGGTGCCGGTGCATGAGGAAGCGCGGTACGCTGAATTCGCCTGTGGGCTACTGGAAACAGGGGTAATCGACCGTGACGAAACCATTGATCTTGGCCACCTGGCCCATATTGCCCCCGGCGAGTTTCTGGGCGCCGGGCTGTGGCAATTGCTCAAGGGCATTGAGGCGCCCTACAAGTCGCTGCTCAAGCTGCTGCTGATTGAGGTGTACGCCAGCGAGCACCCGCAGGTGAGCTGCCTGAGCCTGGGGTTCAAACAGAGGGTGTACGCCAATCAACTGGACCTGGATGAGATGGACCCCTACGTGGTGGTTTACCGACGTATTGAGCGTTACCTCGAGGGCCGGGGCGAGTTGCAGCGACTGGAACTGGTTCGCCGCAGCCTCTACCTGAAGGTCGGCCACGAGTTGAGCAATGGCGAGGCAGGCATGTTGTGGCAGCGGCGGTTACTCAAGCGCCTGACCCGCGAATGGGGCTGGGATGAGCAGCACCTGGCAATGCTCGACAATCGCTCGCAATGGCAGGCGCAGCAGGTCAGTCATGAGCGTCGGGCCCTGGCCCGGGAGCTGAGCGTCAGCTACCGGTCTTTGCGTCAGTTTGCCCGTGACGAGCAGACGCCTGCGCTGTGACATGACTGATCCGGAAGGTCTTAAGCGCTGAAATCGCTTGCTGCTTTTGGCTGGTATTCCACTTCAAGCAGTTCCAGCTTGAGGGTCTTGCCACCGGGAGCAGGCCAGTTGATGTGCTGGCCAACTTGCAGCCCCAGCAACGCGCTGCCCACAGGGGCCAGAATCGAAATCTTGCCTTCGTCGGCGTTGGCGTCTTTTGGGTATACCAGCGTCAGGCGGTAGTCCTTGCCACTGCTTTCTTCGCGACAATGCACACGGGAATTCATGGTCACGACGCCGGCAGGCACTTCTTCGTGGCCAACGATGGTTTCGGCGCGATCGAGCTCGGCTTGCAGTGCCTCAATGCCAGGAGTCGTTTCTGGCAAGCTGTCGATCAATTGCTCCAGACGCTGTACGTCCAGGCGGGTGAGGATGAGTGGGGTTGGTGTGCTCATGACCTGGCAGACTCCTTTTTTCTGCACGAAAAAGCAAAACCCCGCCGGAATATGGCGGGGTTTTGACGAACCTCGTTAGTGCGAGGCGAACCCGGACACTACCACAGCAAAATAAATACACAAGCAGGGGGGACACTGCCCCCTGATTGCGTACGACGATTATCCGTAGCAGCTGCCGAAGGCTGCGTTCGGCGACACAGTCGTCGTAAAGTCAGGCTCTGCGGTGTATCAGTTGAACAAAGGGCTCAGGTTTTGCGATTGCTACGCAATCGAACGCAGCCTGCGGCAGCTGCTACGGGAGCCGCTGCCGCAATTGGGCCTGTTCACAAATCACCCGGCGCCGCTGGTCGTCTGCCGAGCGCCACTCGCGAATATCTTCAACGTGGCGAAAACAGCCCAGGCAGACTTTGTGCTCATCCAGCCGGCAGGTGCTGATGCAGGGGGACGGCACTGCCGGACTGACGTTACTGTAGAGCGGTTTTGCAGGTTTAGCAGAAGCGGTCACTGTCAGATCTCTTCAAATTCCAGCTCGGCGCCTGCGTGTTCAAGTGTCAGGCGCTGAACCATTTCGCTGAGCAGCTCGTCGCTTTTATCGCACTTCCACGAACTGCGTTTTTCATCGTAGTCGAAGTGAAAACCGCCGCTGGGGGCCGCCAGCCAGAGCTGCAGCAGCGGCGCCTGACGGCTGAAGATCAGGGCTTTGCCATTCTCGAACTTGATTGTCAGGATGCCGGCGGAATTCTCTACATCTACATCCAGATCAGAGTCATCAAAGATGTCTTCCAGATTTTCCTGGGTGGCATCGACCAGATCGTGAAAACGGGCTTCAGTCAAACTCATGGTGGAACCTCGTAATATCTAGTCATGCTCGGAGCTCGCAAGATACGGGCGCTCCAGGCCGATTGCAAACCCCATAACAGCCATCTGCCCGCGACCACTGATCATCCACACAGGACGTAACGCTCGGCCGCTCTGCTGCATAGGCAAGCTGGTGGGTGCTCGGTATACTCGGGCGCAATTAATGCTTTTCAAAGGATTTCGCCATGAAGCGCCTGATCTCTTCTATTGCTGCGCTCGTCGCGGTCGCCTGCCTTGTTTCTGCCTGTGGTCAAAAAGGACCGCTGTATCTTCCCGATGACAGCAAATCCCCTGAAGACCAAGCGAAGTCGTCGCAATCGCAATCGCACAAGCACCAATAAGGGAACACCATGGACGCTTTTAATTACCGGGACGGCGAGCTGTTCGCCGAAGGTGTTGCGCTGACGGCCATTGCCGAGCGTTTTGGCACGCCGACGTATGTTTATTCCCGGGCACACATCGAGGCGCAGTACAACGCTTTCGCCGATGCCCTGAACGGCATGCCGCACCTGGTGTGCTTCGCGGTCAAGGCCAACTCCAACCTGGGCGTGCTCAATGTCCTGGCGCGTCTGGGCGCCGGTTTTGACATCGTGTCCCGTGGCGAGCTGGAGCGTGTTCTGGCCGCTGGCGGCACGGCTGACAAGATCGTGTTTTCCGGTGTCGGCAAAACCCGCGATGACATGCGTCGCGCTCTGGAAGTGGGCGTGCACTGCTTCAACGTCGAGTCCACCGAAGAGCTTGAGCGCTTGCAGGTGGTGGCCGCCGAAATGGGCGTTCGCGCCCCGATTTCGCTGCGGGTCAACCCGGACGTCGATGCGGGAACCCACCCGTACATCTCCACCGGTCTGAAAGAAAACAAGTTCGGCATCGCCATCGCTGACGCCGAAGATGTCTACATCCGTGCCGCTCAATTGTCGAACCTGGAAGTGGTCGGTGTCGATTGCCATATCGGCTCCCAACTGACCACCCTCGAACCGTTCATCGACGCTCTCGACCGCCTGCTGGCACTGATCGACCGACTGGGCGATTGCGGCATCTACCTGCGCCATATCGACCTCGGTGGCGGCCTGGGCGTGCGTTACCGCGATGAAGAGCCGCCACTGGCCGGTGATTACATCAAGGCCGTGCGTGAGCGCCTCGACGGGCGTGACCTGGCGCTGGTGTTCGAGCCGGGTCGTTACATCGTGGCCAATGCTGGCGTGCTGCTGACTCAGGTCGAGTACCTCAAGCACACCGAGCACAAGGATTTCGCCATCGTCGATGCGGCGATGAACGATCTGATCCGCCCGGCCCTGTACCAGGCCTGGATGGACGTGACTGCAGTTCGCCCGCGTGACAGCGAAGCCCGCGCCTACGACATCGTCGGCCCGATCTGCGAAACCGGTGACTTCCTGGCCAAGGACCGCCAGCTGGCGCTGGCCGAAGGTGATTTGCTGGCCGTGCATTCGGCCGGTGCCTATGGTTTTGTCATGAGCTCGAACTACAACACCCGTGGCCGCGCCGCCGAAGTACTGGTGGATGGCGATCAGGCGTTTGAAGTGCGTCGTCGCGAGACTGTTGCCGAGTTGTTTGCTGGCGAAAGCCTGCTGCCGGAGTAAACCCATGTTGCTGCGTTTTACCAAAATGCACGGCCTGGGCAATGATTTCATGGTTCTCGACCTGGTCAGCCAGCACGCGCACATCCTGCCCAAGCATGCCAAGCAATGGGGTGACAGGCACACGGGTGTCGGCTTTGATCAGCTATTGATCGTTGAAGCACCGAGTAACCCGGAGGTGGACTTCCGTTACCGGATCTTCAACTCCGACGGTTCCGAAGTGGAGCAATGCGGCAACGGGGCGCGCTGCTTTGCGCGCTTCGTGCTCGACAAGCGCCTGACCACCAAGCGCCAGATCAAGGTCGAAACCAAGAGCGGCATTATCGAACTGAACGTGCGCAGCGATGGGCAAATCAGCGTCGACATGGGGCCGCCGCGCCTGGTTCCGGCAGATATCCCGTTTGTGGCCGACGCCCAGGCGTTGAGCTATGAGCTGGATGTCGATGGCCAGACCGTCGAGTTGGCTGCCGTTTCGATGGGCAACCCCCATGCGGTGCTGCGCGTAGACGATATCAACGCTGCACCGGTGCATGAACTGGGCCCCAAAATTGAACACCATCCGCGCTTTCCCGCACGGGTCAATGTCGGTTTTCTGCACGTGATAGATCGTCAGCGCGGGCAACTGCGCGTCTGGGAACGCGGCGCCGGGGAAACCCAGGCCTGCGGCACCGGCGCCTGTGCAGCGGCCGTGGCAGCCATCAGCCAGGGCTGGATGGACTCACCGCTGATCCTCGATCTGCCTGGTGGCCGGTTGTCCATCGAATGGGCAGGCCCTGGCCACTCTGTGATCATGACCGGCCCGGCCATGCGTGTTTACGAAGGACAAGTCCGTTTATGAGCGAGCGCAACCGATGACCGACAAGACGCAGCCAGCAGCACTCGACGTCCCTGTGGATAACTCGCAAGCCGCAACGGTTGTAGCGTATCTGCAGGAGCATCCGGATTTCTTCAGCCAGCGCGAAGAGCTGTTGCTGTCGCTGCGCATTCCGCATCAGCGTGGCGACACCATTTCGCTGGTGGAACGTCAACTGGAGCTGCTGCGCAGTCGCAATATCGAGATGCGTCATCGCTTGTCGCAACTGATGGACGTGGCCCGTGACAACGACCGTCTGTTCGAAAAAACCCGTCGCCTGAACCTGGCCCTGATGGACGCCACCAGCCTCGAAGAGCTGGTGATTGCCGTCGAAGACAGCCTGCGCCAGGACTTCCAGGTGCCCTTTGTCAGCCTGGTGCTGTTTGGTGACAACCCGATGCCGGTCGGCCGTTGGGTCAGCAGCGCCGATGCGCAACGGGCGCTGGGTGGCTTGTTGACTGAAGGCAAGACCGTCAGCGGCAGCTTGCGCGAGCACGAGCTGGACTTCCTGTTTGGCGAAGAGCAGCGCAAGCAAATCGGTTCCACGGCCGTGGTAGCCCTTAATCATCTGGGGTTGCACGGTGTACTGGCGATTGCCAGTCGCGATCCGCAGCACTATAAAAGCTCGGTGGGCACGCTGTTCCTCGGCTATATCGCCGAAGTGCTGGGCCGGGTGCTGCCGCGCTTTACCAACGCGCTGCGCTCGGTGCGCTAGATGGAACGGCAACTGGACGCTTACTGCATTCACCTGCGCAGTGAGCGCCAGGTGTCCCCCCATACGCTTGAGGCCTACCGCCGCGACCTGAACAAGGTGCTGGCGTTTTGCGCCAAGGAATCAATCCCCAGCTGGGCGGCACTGGATATCCAGCGCATGCGCCAACTGGTGTCGCGTCTGCATCAGCAAGGGCAGTCCTCGCGCAGTATTGCCCGTCTGCTGTCGGCGGTACGCGGGCTTTATCACTACCTCAATCGAGAAGGCCTGTGCGACCACGATCCGGCAAACGGCCTGGCCCCGCCAAAAGGCGAACGTCGCCTGCCCAAGACCCTGGATACCGATCGCGCCCTGCAATTGCTGGAGGGTGGTGTCGAGGACGATTTTCTGGCCCAACGCGATCAGGCCATTCTGGAGCTGTTTTACTCGTCGGGCCTGCGCTTGTCGGAGCTGACCGGGCTAAATCTGGAACAGCTGGATCTGGCTGACGGGCTGGTCGAAGTGCTCGGCAAAGGCAGCAAGACCCGCGTGCTGCCCGTCGGCAAGAAGGCCCGGGAGGCGCTTCAGGCCTGGCTGGCAGTGCGGTTGCTGGCCAACCCCAAGGACGACGCCGTATTCGTCAGCCAGCGTGGTACGCGCCTTGGGCCAAGGGCAATTCAAATGCGGGTCAAGGCTGCCGGTGAGCGTGAGCTGGGACAGAATCTGCACCCGCACATGCTGCGCCATTCATTTGCCAGCCATCTGCTGGAGTCCTCCCAGGACTTGCGTGCCGTGCAAGAGTTGCTCGGGCATGCGGACATCAAAACCACGCAAATTTATACTCATCTGGATTTCCAGCATCTGGCATCGGTCTACGACAGCGCCCATCCAAGGGCCAAACGCAGTAAGGACAGTGAATGACGATTGAGCTGATTACCTTCGACCTCGACGACACTCTGTGGGACACCGCCCCGGTGATCGTCAGCGCTGAAGCCGTGTTGCGTAACTGGCTGACGGATAACGCACCAAAATTGGGCGCTGTTGAGGCCGGGCATTTCCAGGCGATTCGCGAGCGGGTATTGAGCGAGGAGCCGCAGCTCAAGCACCGGATCAGTGCCCTGCGTCGGCGCATTCTGTTTCATGCGCTGCACGGTGCGGGTTACGCCAACGCTGCGTCTTTGGCCGATGATGCCTTTGAGGTGTTTATTGAGGCGCGTCACGCCCTGGACGTATTCCCCCAGGCCGAGCCGACCCTGATGGTGCTGGCACGGGATTACGCCCTGGGTGTGGTGACCAACGGTAACGCCGATGTGCGAAGAATAGGTTTGGGCCATCACTTCAAGTTTGTGTTGTGCGCTGAAGACATTGGCATTGCCAAACCGGACGCGCGCCTGTTTCACGAAGCGCTGGCGCGCGGTGGCGTGGCAGCAGGGGCGGCGGTGCATGTGGGCGATCACCCCGGTGACGATATTGCCGGAGCGCAATTGGCAGGCCTGCGTGCAGTGTGGTTCAACCCCGGCGGCAAGCACTGGGACGGGGACAAGGCTCCCGATGCGGAAATTGGCTGTTTGAGCGAGTTGCCGCTGGTGTTGAAACACTTGTAACTGTGGGAGCGGGCTTGCTCGCGATGCAGGCACCGCGGTCGCCAGACAAACCGGAATGTTGCAATCACGATAAGCCCGCGCCACAGGGATGTGAAGTTTTCCAACACCCACAAAAAAACCCGCAGCGACGGCGGGTTTTTTCTTCAAGCATGCAAGCGGTCCTTATCCTTAGATAGGACGGCTGCCGTACTTGTTGTCAGGCTTTTTGGGCGGGTCAGCCACCACATTGGCCTCAACTTCCTGCACCTTGCCGCCCTTGGACAAAAACTCTTCCATGGCGCGGGCCAGAGCATCACGCTCCTTGTTTTTGGCTTCTACGCTCGGCAGGTCATCAACCGACACAGCGGCCTTTGACTTGCCTTTGGCCGCAGGGGCCGGCGCATCATCGCCACCATCGTCGTCTGCAACATCCTCGGCGGCCGTTTCCAGGCCCTCTTCGGTATCGTCGTCTTCGCCTACTTCGAGGTCATCGTTTTCCAGATCGTCGTCGCTCATGTTCTACCCCATGACATACGTATAGCAGATTAGTTATAGACCAGCTGTGGCGACTGTCGACCACCGCTGGTGAAAAAGTAGCCTTGGGCAAACCGCGGCTTACGCCTCTTCATCGTTGTAAGGTGAAGAGGGTTTGGCGAATACCACCATCATTACGGCATCCGCCTGAATTAACACCTCGCCAGGCGCCCTGTGCCGAATGCTCCAGCACACGGATCACGGGCCTTGAAAGCGTCGGGAGATCATCCTCGCCTTCGTCGTACTCGAGCATTGTTTTCTGCCCTCGGCGCGCATTCTAGCGTGCTGAAGAAAAAAGCAAAGCGGCTAATAGTCGAGTTGTGTCGCAAGCACGGGTCGCATAAACAAGCGTAGAACTTCGCAACCCCAATAACCTGTAGGGGAAATCATTTCATAGCACCGAATATCGCCTTATTACCGGCAAAAAAAAACCCGGCACGCCGGGTTTTTTTATAGAGGGAACCTTACAGGTTGTAACCACGCTCGTTGTGCTGAGCCAGGTCGAGGCCCACAGCCTCTTCCTCTTCTGTCACGCGCAGCCCCATCACGGCATCCAGTACCTTGAGGATGATGAAGGTGACGATCGCGGTGTAGACCACAGTGAAGGCTACGCCCTTGAACTGGATCCAGACTTGCGCTGCGATGTCGGTCACGGTGCCGAAGCCGCCCAGTGCCGGGGCTGCAAACACGCCAGTGAGGATTGCACCGACGATACCGCCGATACCGTGCACACCGAACGCATCCAGCGAGTCATCGTAGCCCAGCTTGCGCTTGAGGCTGGTGGCGCAGAAGAAGCAGATCACGCCAGCCGACAAGCCGATCACCACCGAGCCCATCGGGCCTACGGTGCCGGCAGCCGGGGTGATTGCCACCAGGCCTGCTACCACGCCCGAGGCGATGCCCAGTGCGCTAGGTTTGCCATGGGTAATCCACTCGGCAAACATCCAGCCCAGGGCTGCGGCTGCGGTGGCGATCTGGGTCACCAGCATGGCCATGCCGGCAGTACCGTTGGCGGCCGCTGCAGAGCCTGCGTTGAAGCCGAACCAGCCGATCCACAGCATGGCAGCGCCCACCAGGGTGTAACCCAGGTTGTGTGGCGCCATCGGGGTGCTTGGGTAGCCTTTGCGCTTGCCGAGCACGATGCACGCTACCAGGCCGGCGATACCGGCGTTGATATGCACCACGGTACCGCCCGCAAAGTCGAGTACGCCCCAGTCCCACAGCAGGCCGCCGTTGCCGCTCCACACCATGTGCGCAATCGGTGCATACACCAGGGTGAACCACACGCCCATGAAGATCAGCATGGCGGAGAATTTCATGCGCTCTGCAAAGGCACCGACGATCAGCGCCGGGGTGATGATGGCGAAGGTCATCTGGAAGGTGATGAACACGGCTTCCGGGAACAGCGCGGTGGATGAGGTCAGGCTTTCAGGCGTTACACCCGCCAGGAATGCTTTGCCAAACCCGCCGATAAAGGAATTGAAGTTGGTGACGCCCTGCTCCATGCCCGTGGTGTCGAACGTGATGCTGTAGCCGTAAATGACCCACAGAATGCTGATCAGACCGGTAATGGCGAAGCACTGCATCATCACGGAAAGAATGTTTTTGGAGCGCACCATGCCGCCGTAGAACAGCGCCAGGCCGGGAATGGTCATAAACAGCACCAAGGCTGTAGCAGTCAGCATCCAGGCGGTGTCGCCGGAGTTGAGGACTGGAGCAGCCACTCCGTCTTCCGCCATGGCCAGGCCAGGCATTACGACGGACAACAGGGCTCCGAGCCCTGCGATTTTACGCAGAGTCATAGTGTTTTCTCCTGGGGCGTTGGGTTTGGCGGCTTAGATTGCGTCGGTATCGGTTTCGCCGGTACGGATGCGAATAGCCTGTTCCAGATTGACTACGAAAATCTTGCCGTCACCAATCTTGCCGGTGTTGGCAGCCTTGGTGATCGCCTCGATAACCCGATCAAGATCCTTGTCGTCAATGGCGACATCAATCTTCACCTTTGGCAGAAAATCGACCACATATTCCGCACCGCGATACAGCTCGGTATGGCCCTTCTGACGGCCGAAGCCTTTGACCTCAGTAACGGTAATGCCTTGTACGCCGATCTCAGACAGCGACTCGCGCACGTCATCCAACTTGAACGGCTTGATAATGGCGGTGACTAGCTTCATGAAACTTCTCCCGAATTGGTGGACTTGCCCCAGGAAAACAAACCCGGCTCAAGTCTAAGCGCAGTGTCTGGCTTTGTAACGCATCGTCAGCCTTCTTCAGGCTGTACAACGTGTGTAAATCGCTGGTGACGAAAACACTCCTTGAACCACCTGCCGCACTGCCTTCGTCACAGCTACTGCATCAGTGCATGAGTCATGTTGGTCTTAGCAGAAACCTTGCCATGTCTGGAAAAATCAATAATTACAGCGATTTAGAGGAAGTTGATGGCTTTTGGCCTGATTTCTCGGGGTATTTGTGCTCGAAGATGGTGCGAAGCTTGCGGGGGTGGTGCGCGAAAAATGTGCAGAAAGCCCCCGCCAATGGGGGCCTACACCCCGTGATACACTCGTCACCATCAGTTTTAAGGACCTTATCCATGCTCGCGCCCAAAGATTTTCTCGACGCCCTTGGCGGCCACGCCTCCCGCTTGTTCAGTGGCGAAACCGCGCTGCCGCGCAATGAAATCGAAAGCCAGTTCAAAGCCTTGCTGCAAAGCGGTTTCAGCAAGCTTGATCTGGTGAGCCGCGAAGAGTTCGACAGCCAGATGGTGGTTTTGGCGCGCACCCGTGCTCGCCTCGAAAGCCTGGAGGCCAAAGTGGCCGAAATGGAAGCAAGGCTGTTGCCGCCGAGCGAATAATGCTCAAAGGCGGTGCATTCGCCTGTATTAACAAGGATGTTTTTATATGCTGGTGATGAACCCGCTAGTGCCCGAGATGATCGTCTCGGACCTTTCGCGCAGTCTGCATTTTTACTGTGAAGTGCTCGGTTTCAAGATCGAGTACCAACGGCCCGAGCATCTTTTTGCGTTTCTGTCATTCCATGGCAGCCAGTTGATGCTGGAACAGGACGACCTCGAAGAGTCTTCCTGGCGGGTCGGCCCGCTGGAGCAGCCGTTCGGCCGGGGCATGAACCTGTCGATCAAATGCCCGGATGCCGATTGCCTGATCGAGCGCCTGCAAGCCGCTGGCCACACCCTGCGCAAACCCCTGGAAGAACGCTGGTACCGCAGCAATGAAGTGCTGTTTGGCGAGTGCAACTTTTTGGTGCTCGACCCCGATGGCTATTTGTTGCGCTTTGCCGAGGATCTGGGGACCCGAGCGCTGGAGCAGTGAGTCAGGCGCAGTGGTGAATGGGTTGCACCTGTTCGCGAATCGCTGCACCGCGGTCGATTTCTGCCGTGCGCAGGTCGTAAGTGGTTTGCAGGTTAAGCCAGAACTCCGGGGTGGTTGCCAGGCAAATTGACAGGCGCAGTGCCATATCGGCACTGACGCCACGGCGCTGCAGCACGATATCGTTGACCGTCGGCGCGGACACCCCCAGCGCCCTGGCCAAAGCAGCAGACGAGAGGCTCAGGGGCTCAAGGTATTCTTCCTTGAGAACTTCACCCGGGTGAACCGGGCGCATGCCATTTTTGATCATGATGACCTCATTGGTAATCAGCTATTTCTACTGCTTCAGGGCCATTGGCGCCCCAGACGAAGCAGATTCGCCATTGTGCGTTGATGCGGATGCTGTGCTGGCCCTTGCGTGTACCGCTGAGAGCCTCGAGCCGGTTGCCAGGTGGTGACGCTAGATCTGTCAGCACGCTTGCAGCGTCCAGCATGGTTAATTTTCGTTCAATGACATTGAGAATGTCTGACCATAAGCGCGTCTTGCCATTTCGATACAGACTTTCAGTTCTGTTGCATTTAAAACTTACAAGCATTATTAATGAATAACGTTATTGATTAATATTAGGGTCTTTTAATTTTTTCGCCACCGCACTTTGGCAGTTCATTGGCCGTGCTCCCATACCCGTTAACATCCCGTATCCATTCCATGCCTGCCCCTGGCTTGAGATTCGCGCACCATGGTTTTTTTGCGAACTCAAGGAATGAGTCATGGCTCTGGCGATTGTTTACAGCCGCGCCCAGGTGGGCGTCGAGGCGCCTGCCGTTACGGTCGAGGCGCATCTGGCCAATGGGTTGCCTGCGTTGACGCTGGTTGGTTTGCCCGAAACAGCGGTCAAGGAAAGTAAAGACCGGGTACGCAGCGCAATCATCAACTCCACCCTGGATTTCCCGGCCCGGCGTATCACCCTCAACCTCGCGCCCGCCGACCTGCCCAAGGACGGCGGGCGTTTTGATGTGGCCATTGCCCTGGGCATTTTGGCGGCCAGCGGGCAACTGCCGGCTGTGGCGCTGGAGCAGGTGGAGTGTTTGGGCGAACTGGCGCTATCGGGCGCAATCAGGCCAGTGCAGGGCATATTGCCTGCCGCCCTGGCAGCAAGGGCCGCAGGCCGGGCGCTGGTGGTACCGCAGGCCAATGCCGAAGAAGCCTGCCTGGCCTGCGGGCTGACAGTAATTGCGGCCGAGCACTTGTTGCAGTTGGTGGCCCATTTCGCAGGTCGGGAGGTGATATAGCCCTATATCCCCAGCGGCTTGCTGCATATCAGCAAACCCTATCCCGACCTGAGCGATGTCCAAGGGCAGCTTTCGGCCAAACGGGCATTGCTGGTCGCTGCTGCTGGCAGTCACAACCTGCTGTTTACCGGGCCGCCGGGCACGGGTAAAACCTTGCTGGCTAGCCGCCTGCCCGGCTTGTTGCCACCGCTCAATGAACAAGAGGCGCTGGAAGTGGCCGCCATTCAGTCAGTGGCCAGCCAAGTGCCATTGAACTGCTGGCCACAGCGACCGTTTCGCCAACCTCATCATTCGGCCTCGGGGCCGGCGCTGGTGGGCGGCGGCTCCAAACCGCGGCCCGGGGAAATAACCCTGGCCCATCACGGCGTATTGTTTCTGGATGAGCTTCCCGAGTTTGATCGCAAGGTTCTGGAAGTCTTGCGAGAGCCCATGGAAAGCGGCTTTATCGTGATTGCACGGGCGAAAGATCGCATGCGTTTTCCGGCGCGCTTCCAACTGGTTGCGGCGATGAATCCCTGCCCCTGTGGATATCTTGGCGAACCCACTGGCCGCTGCCGCTGTACACCGGAGCAAATCCAGCGCTATCGCAACAAACTTTCCGGCCCGTTGCTCGATCGCATCGACCTGCACCTGACCGTAGCCCGCGAGACCACCACTCTCAACCCGCCGCTTGCCTCAGGTGACACCACGGCCAACGCCGCCGGGCTTGTGGCTGCGGCGCGTGAGCGCCAACTGCAACGTCAGGGCTGCGCCAATGCCTTTCTCGATCTGCCGGGCGTGCGAACCCAATGCCGCTTGAGCGATATGGATAACAGCTGGCTGGAGGCGGCTTGCGAGCGCATGACCTTGTCACTGCGAGCGGCGCACCGACTGCTGAAAGTGGCAAGGACCCTGGCGGACCTGGAGCAGGTACACAATATAGAGCGCAAGCATCTCGCAGAGGCGTTGCAATATCGGCCATTCAGTGGCTGATTATGGCGGTCAGTGCAACTGCTCAACGGTTGGCAACACCATGGCGGCGACTTCCTGCTGCAAAAAGTCGCTGAGCCGACGCAAACGCTCGCCCCCGGGACGGGTCTTGGGCCAAACCAGATAGTAATTATCGCCGCTGGCCACGGCAGCAGGGAACGGCAGGCTCAGGCGCCCCTGGGCAACGTCTTCGGCCACCATCAACAAATCCCCCATGGAAATGCCGTAGCCCCGGGCGGCGGCAATCATGCCCAGCTCCAGGGTGTCGAAAACTTGCCCGCCCTTGAGTGACACTTGCCCGCCCAGGCCCATGCAGTCGAGCCAACGCCGCCAGTCGCGGCGGTCAGGCGTAGGGTGCAGCAGCTCAGTGCTCGCCAGGCGTGTGACGTCCCATGGCGCGTCGCCCTGAATGGCGGGCGCACCGACCGGGATCAGCATCTCCGGGAACAGCAGCGTGGCCTCCCAGTCAGGCGGAAAGTGGCCGTTGCTCAACAGCACAGCACAGTCGAATGGCTCGTGATTGAAATCCACGTGGTCAATGTCCATCCAGGCACTGGTCAGTTGCACCTCATTGCCGCTCTGCAAGTGGCGAAAGCGGCTCAGGCGGGCCAATAACCAGCGCATGGTCAGGGTCGAGGGGGCTTTCATGCGCAAGATGTCATCTTCGGCGCGCAAGGTCGTACAGGCGCGCTCCAGGGCGGCAAAGCCTTCGCGCACTCCCGGCAGCAGCAAACGCGCGGCTTCGGTGAGTTGCAGGCTGCGCCCGCTGCGCTGAAATAACCGGCAGGCGAAATGCGCTTCCAGGGTTTTGATATGGCGACTGACAGCGCTCTGGGTAATGGACAACTCTTCGCCCGCCCGGGTGAATGAACTATGGCGAGCTGCAGCCTCAAAGGCGCGCAAGGCGTAAAGCGGAGGAAGGCTACGAGCCATTACTCATATTCCTATAGTTCAAAAAGGTGATGGCACAGAAGGCAAGTTCAACCATGAGTTTAAGTCATGCCAATGATCGTTTTTATCCCTTTGCTTAAAACACTCAACGCGCCGAGAATCAAGCCTTTCAACGCACCTATAGAAATTTCTACAATGACCAAACAGCATCCTGCACGTATCGAACTCTCGGCCATTATGAGGTTGGCCGGGCCGCTGATCGCTTCGCAGCTGGCTCACATGCTGATGGTACTCACCGATACCCTGATGATGGCGCGCTTGAGCCCGGAGGCTCTGGCTGGCGGGAGCCTGGGAGCGGCCAGCTACTCATTCGTGTCGATTTTCTGCATTGGCGTCATCGCTGCCGTGGGCACGCTGGTGTCGATTCGCCAAGGTGCAGGGGATATCGAAGGGGCGACCCGCCTGACTCAGGCCGGGTTGTGGCTCGCCTGGGCACTGGCGTTGGGCGGCGCGGTAATGCTGTGGAATATCAAACCGCTGTTGTTGCTGTTTGGCCAGACGCCCACCAACGTTGAGGCGGCTGGCCAGTTTCTGCTGCTGCTACCGTTTGCCCTGCCCGGCTATATGACTTTTATGGCCCTGCGCGGCTTTACCAGTGCAATGGGCCGGGCCACACCGGTGATGGTGATCAGCCTGATCGGTACCGTGGCCAACTTTGTGCTCAATTACGCGCTGATTACCGGCATGTTCGGCCTGCCAAAACTGGGCTTGATGGGTATCGGCCTGGTCACGGCGATTGTGGCGACCTGCATGGCGCTGGGGTTGGCCTGGCATATCCATCGGCATCCGGCCTACAACGCGTACCCAATCAGCAAGGGTCTGTCGCGGATCAATCTGACTTATCTGCGGGAACTGTGGCGGCTCGGCCTGCCGATTGGCGGGACCTATGCCGTGGAAGTCGGTTTGTTTGCCTTCGCAGCACTGTGCATGGGCACCATGGGCAGCACACAGCTGGCAGCGCACCAGATCGCACTGCAAATCGTATCGGTGGCATTTATGGTACCTGCAGGCATGTCGTATGCGATCACCATGCGTATTGGCCAGCACTATGGTGGTGGTGACTTGCAGCGGGCGCGGCTGGCAGGACGGGTCGGTATCGGTTTTGGTGCATGTGTGATGCTCGGGTTTTCCGTGGTGTTCTGGTTTTGGCCAAGGGATCTGGTGGGGTTGTTCCTCGATTACAACGACCCTGCATTCCGTCCGGTATTTGAGCTGGCCGTCAGCCTGCTGGCGGTAGCGGCATGGTTTGAGCTGTTTGATGGCGCACAAACCATCGCCATGGGCGCGATTCGCGGGCTCAAGGATGCCAAGACCACCTTTCTGGTGGGGCTGTTCTGCTATTGGGTGATTGGCGCGCCAATGGCCTGGATGCTGGCCTTTACCTTCGGTTGGGGCCCGGCAGGTGTCTGGTGGGGGCTGGCGACGGGCCTGGCCTGTGCAGCGATCAGCTTGACCCTGGCGTTCGAGTGGAAGGTACGGCGCATGCTCAAGCTGGAGCGCAAGGCGGCGAAAATGGCGGGCGTAGCTGTGTAGCAGCTGCCGAAGGAACGAGGCTGCTACGGAAGTTTTTCTTAAGCCCTAGAGCGCAATTGGCACCTGCTGCCCGGCCCCAAACGTCAAATACTCCACCAGTTCGGCCAGCGGCAGCGGCTTGCTGATGAAGTAGCCCTGCACCTGATCGCAGCCAAAATCACGCAAAAGAGCAAGCTGTTCGGGAGTTTCGACGCCTTCGGCAACCACTTCCAGTTTCAGGTTGTGGGCCAGGTTGATCATGGCGTGGACCAGTTTGCGGTTCTCTTCGCGGCTTTCCATGCCGCCCACAAAGCTTTTGTCGATCTTGAGCAGCGTAATCGGCAGGCTATTGAGGTGCACAAACGATGAAAAACCCGTACCGAAATCATCCAGCGAAAAACGCACACCCAGTCGGCCCAGGGCATCCATGGTCTGTTTGACCAGATCACTGCGCCGCATCACGGCCGTTTCGGTCAGCTCGAACTCCAGCCACTGTGCTTCTACGCCGCGTTCGCTGATCAGGCGGCTGAGGGTCGAAAGCAACTGGCTGTCCTGAAACTGGCGAAACGACAGGTTGACCGCCATGTGCAGCGGCTCAAGCCCGCGTTCGCGCAACGCCTGCATATCCCGCAGGGCACGGGAGATAACCCAGTACCCCAGCGGCACAATCAGCCCGCTTTGCTCGGCCAAAGGCACGAACTCACTCGGAGCCAACAGGCCACGCTCGGCATGGCGCCAGCGCACCAGCGCTTCCAGCCCGACGATCTGCCCCGTGCCAAGATCCAGGCGCGGCTGGTAATGCAGTTCCAGTTCGTCACGGCGCAACGCCCGGCGCAACTCGCTTTCGAGGTCGGCCAGGCTGCGGGCATTGCGATTGATACGCTCGTTGAATACGTGGAAGGTACAGCCCTGGGTGCTTTTGGCCTGTTGCATGGCAATGTGCGCGTGCCACATCAACGGGTCGGCCCCGGCGTTGGCGCGGGCATGGGCAATACCCAGGCTGCAGCCGATCAACAGGCTTTCGCCGTCGACCCAGTAGGGCTCGGCCATCACCTCGGTAATGCGCTCGGCCATCCATTCGGCACGCTCGGGCGCGCGATGGGTATTGATCAACAGGGCGAATTCATCACTGCCAAGACGGGCCAGTTGGTCACCCGCTTCAAGCTGGCTTTTGAGGCGCGCCACTACTTGCAGGATCAGGCGGTCGCCAGCCTGATGGTCCAATGCATCGTTGGCGTGACGAAAGTTGTCCAGGTCCAGATGGCCCAAGGCAATGCCACGGCCGTCACTTTCGGCCAGACGCACGGCCAGCAGGGTCTGGAAGCCTTGCCTGTTGGCAATGCCGGTCAGTGGATCCTCTTCGGCGAGGCGCTGCAAGGTGTGTTCCAGCAGGCCGCGTTCACGCACATGGCGCAGACAGCGGCGCAGTACATCGCCCGTCAGGCTGGCGCCGACCAGCCAGTCGCTGACGCCCGCTGGAGCGCTATCAGGCTCGCTGTCGAGCAGCAAAACCGTGGGCAGGCGGCAGCGGCCCGCTGGGGGCTGCAGGGCCGGGGTCGTCAGGAGCAGCGCATTGCGATCGTTTTCGAACAGATGGCTGACAGACTCCCAGCTCGGCGCGCATATCAGGACGGCCGCACTTCCCATTGGCGCCAGACACTCGCGCAACAACGCTGCCCAAGATGGCTCTTCGGCCAATAGCAGCAAACGCAAGGGTTCGACAGGCGTAGACAAGCTAGCTCCCTAGACTCTGCAAAAATTCGGGCAGTGGGCATTATGACGTGCCGGCAACCAATGGCAATGACACTGGTTATCAAATACTTATTTGCTGCATTAACCCTACGGTAGCTGGAAATACTCTTTACATCCTGTGCGAAAGTAACAAAAGCAGTAAATTTAAAGGATGTGGCATGTCACACCGTCGCACAGAGGCAGCAATATTTGCTCAGCCTGTTAAAATGCCCGCCCTTTTTACAAACGACCCCTGATCTCGTCATGTCCCGACTCAATCCCCGGCAGCAAGAAGCCGTGAGCTACGTCGGCGGCCCTCTATTGGTGCTCGCCGGCGCAGGCTCCGGCAAAACCAGCGTGATTACCCGCAAAATCGCGCACCTGATCCAGAACTGTGGCATCCGTGCCCAATACATCGTCGCCATGACCTTTACCAACAAAGCCGCCCGCGAGATGAAAGAGCGTGTCGGCACCCTGCTTAAAAAGGGTGAAGGCCGCGGCTTGACGGTGTGCACGTTCCACAACCTGGGCCTCAACATCATCCGCAAGGAGCACGCGCGGCTGGGCTATAAGCCCGGCTTCTCGATCTTTGACGAGGCTGACGTCAAGGCGCTGATGGCCGACATCATGCAAAAGGAATATTCGGGCGACGACGGGGTCGACGAAATCAAGAACATGATCGGCTCGTGGAAAAACGACCTGATCCTGCCGCCCCAGGCTCTGGAAAACGCGCGCAACCCCAAGGAGCAGACCGCAGCCATCGTCTACACCCACTACCAGCGCACGCTCAAGGCCTACAACGCGGTGGACTTTGACGACCTGATCCTGCTGCCGGTCAAGCTGTTCGAAGAACATGCCGACATTCTGGAAAAGTGGCAGAACAAGGTGCGTTACCTGCTGGTGGACGAATATCAGGACACCAACGCCAGTCAGTATCTGCTGGTTAAATACCTGATCGGCAAGCGCAACCAGTTCACCGTGGTAGGTGACGACGACCAGTCGATCTACGCCTGGCGCGGCGCTCGCCCGGAAAACCTGATGCTGCTCAAGGATGATTACCCGTCCTTGAAAGTGGTGATGCTGGAGCAAAACTACCGCTCCACCAGCCGTATTCTGCGCTGCGCCAATATCCTGATTGCCAACAACCCGCACGAGTTTGAAAAGCAGTTGTGGAGCGAGATGGGCCACGGCGACGAAGTGCGGGTGATCCGCTGCCGCAACGAAGACGCCGAAGCCGAGCGAGTGGCCGTCGAAATCCTCACCCTGCACCTGCGCACCGATCGACCGTACAGCGACTTCGCGATCCTGTACCGCGGGAACTATCAAGCCAAACTGATCGAATTGAAGCTGCAGCACCATCAGATCCCGTACCGTTTGTCGGGCGGCAACAGCTTCTTCGGACGTCAGGAAGTTAAAGACCTGATGGCTTACTTCCGCCTGATCGTAAACCCGGATGACGATAACGCCTTCCTGCGCGTAATCAACGTCCCGCGTCGCGAGATCGGTTCGACTACCCTGGAAAAGCTGGGTAACTACGCGACCGAGAGAAAAATCTCGATGTATGCCGCCACCGATGAAATCGGCCTGGGCGAACATCTGGACGCACGCTTCACTGACCGCCTGGTACGTTTCAAGCGCTTTATGGACCGTGTACGTGAGCATTGCTCGGGCGAAGACCCGATTGCAGCGCTGCGCAGCATGATCATGGACATCGACTACGAAAACTGGCTGCGCACCAACAGCTCCAGCGACAAGGCGGCGGACTACCGCATGTCCAATGTCTGGTTTTTGGTCGAGGCGTTGAAAAACACCCTCGAAAAAGACGAAGACGGCGCCATGACCATCGAGGAAGCCATCGGCAAACTGGTGCTGCGCGACATGCTCGAGCGCCAGCAGGAAGAGGAAGACGGTGCCGAAGGCGTGCAGATGATGACCTTGCACGCCTCCAAGGGTCTGGAATTTCCCTACGTGTTCATCATGGGCATGGAAGAAGAAATCCTCCCGCACCGCTCCAGCATTGAAGCAGACACCATTGAAGAAGAACGGCGCCTGGCCTATGTGGGCATTACCCGTGCCCGTGAGACGCTGGCATTCACCTTTGCCGCCAAGCGTAAACAGTACGGCGAGATCATTGACTGTGCGCCGAGCCGTTTCCTCGATGAGTTACCCCCGGACGATCTGGCCTGGGAAGGCAACGATGACACCCCCACCGAAGTTAAAGCGGTTCGCGGCAATACAGCACTGGCTGATATACGCGCGATGCTAAAACGCTAAAATCGACTATTTTTTACTCTACCTTCAGCGCAAAAGCGCTATTTGAGGACGTTACGTTGGAAGCACTGCACAAGAAAATTCGCGAAGAAGGCATCGTGCTTTCCGATCAGGTTTTGAAAGTCGACGCCTTTTTGAACCATCAGATCGATCCTCAGCTGATGAAGGAAATCGGCGACGAGTTCGCGCGTTTGTTCAAGGATTCGGGCATCACCAAGATCGTCACTATCGAAGCATCGGGTATCGCCCCTGCTGTGATGACTGGCTTGAACTTGGGTGTACCTGTGATTTTTGCGCGTAAGCACCAGTCCCTGACCCTGACTGAAAACCTGCTGTCGGCCACGGTGTATTCGTTCACCAAGCAGACTGAAAGCACCGTTGCGATTTCCCCGCGCCACCTGCAAAGCAGCGACCGCGTGCTGGTGATCGACGACTTCCTGGCCAATGGCAAGGCCTCGCAAGCGCTGATTTCGATCATCAAGCAAGCTGGCGCCACCGTGGCCGGTCTGGGCATCGTGATCGAGAAGTCGTTCCAGGGCGGCCGTGCCGAGCTGGATGCACAGGGCTACCGCGTTGAATCCCTGGCCCGGGTCAAATCCCTGGCGGGCGGTAAAGTGACCTTTATCGAGTAACCCTTTCAGTCCGTAGCAGCTGCCGAGGCACGAAGGCTGCGCCGCCGAACGCAGCCTGGCGGCAGCTGCTACGAAAGGCGCGTCAATTGCTTTTCGCGGTTGCCTGCAGCCCTGCCAGCAGCAAACGCTGGTACAGCTCATCGCGCAACCCGTCGGGTTGTGCGAGCTGCATGCGCTCCAGGTGTTCGGGGAATGCCTGGGGCGAAGGCGCGTCCAGCGTAGCCTTGCCCAGTTGGTACATCTGCGTGAGCTTGAATTTGCTTTTAAGCCAGTTCAACGCTCGCAGCAGGTCTTGCTCCTGCGCGCTGAAATCACTGCCCAGCGGGTATTCCGGGAACAAATGCGGGTGCCGATCGGCGATCTCCTGCAAACGCTGCGGGCTGTTGTCGGCAAAACGTGGATCAAGGCGAAAGTCCTTGGGCAGCTTGCCCATCAGTTGTGCCTGGGTGGTCAGTTCGGTCTGGAAGCGCGAGTCGGTGATGTTGAGCAGCGCCTCGATGACTTTGCTGTCGGTTTTGCCGCGCAAATCAGCAATCCCGTATTCGGTGACCACAATGTCGCGCAAATGCCGCGGGATGGTGCAGTGACCGTATTCCCAGACAATATTGGAACTTACGTCACCGCCCGACTCTCGCCAGCTGCGCAACATGATCACCGAGCGTGCGTCATGCAGGGCATGGCCCTGGGCAACAAAGTTGTATTGCCCGCCGACCCCGCTCAGCACCCGGCCGTCTTCGAGCTGATCAGCCACGGCGGCACCGAGCAAGGTCACGGTGAATGCGCTGTTGACGAAGCGCGCATCACGCCGTTGCAGGCGTTTCAACTCTTCCTGGCCGTATAATTCGTTGATATAGCTGATGGCGGTCATATTGAATTCAAGGCGCTTGCTGTGGGGCAACTCCCTTAGCCGCTGGTAAAAATCGCGGGGGCCGAGGATAAAACCGCCGTGGATGCTGACCCCGTCACCCTGCAAGCTTTCATCCAGGGTGCCCGCATTGGCCTGGGCTTGCCTGTCGGCATCGGGGTAGACCTTGCGTCGCACAATCCCGGCATCGGCCAGCACCATCAGGCCGTGGACAAACATCTCGCTGCAACCATACAGGCCCCGGGCAAATGGCTCGACGCCACCTTGTTGCTCGATCAGCGTGCGCCACTGGGT
The DNA here is from genome assembly GCF_035019225.1 of Pseudomonas sp. CCC4.1. Lineage (NCBI taxonomy): Bacteria > Pseudomonadati > Pseudomonadota > Gammaproteobacteria > Pseudomonadales > Pseudomonadaceae > Pseudomonas > Pseudomonas sp. CCC4.1. Next base: position 80,669 of record NZ_JASJWL010000003.1, read on the forward strand.
GATATCGATAGCGTCGAGCAGGTCGCGGTAGCCCTCGTTATCACCCTGGCGTGCGAGCAGGGCTGCACTCAGGGCATCACCCATCGAGCCAATGCCGATCTGCAGGGTGCCGCCGTCGCGTATCAGGGTGCTGGCATGCAGGCCGATCATATGGTCTTGCAGATTGACCGGCATGCTGGGCGTTGAAAACAACGTAGTGTGCTCATCTTCGTCAATCAACAGATCAAAATCGTCGATACTCAGCTCCGAGTCGCCGGGCATATAAGGCAGGTCACCATGTACCTGGCCCAGTATCAGAATGGTCTCCCCCGCCGCACGCCGCTTGGCAATCATGGGCAACAAATCGAGGGTGATATCCGGGTTGCAGCTCAAGCTCAGACGCGCTGCATCCTCGGGGTGTCGAGCAACCAGTTGGGCCACCAGGTTCAGGCCGCTGGCATTGATGTCGCGGGCCGCGTGACTGTAATTGCTGCTGACGTAATCCTGCTGGGCAGGCGGGCTGTTGAGCAAACTGCCCGGCTGCAAAAAGAACTGCTCGACGTGGATGTTGGTGGGCATGCTGTTGTGAAGCAGGTCGGCCAGGTAATCCAGCTCAATGTAATCGCCAAATACCCGCTCGACAAAAGGCTCCAGAAACAACCGTTGCAGTCCGTCCCCAAGTGGGGGGCGGCCCAGACTCAAAGCGGTATAGATCGTCAGTTGGCGTTCGGGCAGCTGCCTGATCCGCTGATACAGCGCATTGACGAAGCGGTTGGCCTTGCCCAGGCCCAGCGGCAGGCCAAGGTGAATATGCATCGGTAATCGCGCCAGCACATCATCGACTGCGCGCTCGATCGAACAGGACTGCACCATCTGATCCTCCTTATCCAGTCTTGAATATAGACGTGATAGCGCAGAGGACGCGGACGAGCTCAAATTTCGGGCACAAAAAAGCCGCCCATCAGCGGCTTTTTCAGAGAAGGTCGGGTTATTTCAAACCGGACATTTTCTCGATGGCGCCTTTTAGCTCTTCATCGGTACAGGTCATGCAAGTGCCTTTTGGCGGCATGGCGTTGATACCGGTGATGGCTTTGGCCAGGATGCCATCAAGGCCGCCCTGATGATCGGCGCGCTCTTTCCAGGCCGCGGTGTCACCGATTTTCGGTGCGCCCAACAAGCCGGTGCCGTGGCAAGCACTGCAGTGCTTGGCAATGATGTCGTCGGGGGTCATGCCACCGCCGCCGCCCACCGAGGCTGCTACGTCCATCCCTTTGCATTCTTGCCCTTGAACACAGACCTTACCCACTGGCTCAAGACGTTTTGCGATGTCATCGTTCGTTGCTGCCTGAGCGTTGACTGCCCATAGGGCCACTACTGCTGCTGGTACGGCCAGCATTTTCATAATTAGGTTCACGCGTTCACCCTCAATGGTGGCTATTCACGCCCACAACCACGGTTTCGCGGGCGGCGAAAGTATAACGGTTAGCCCGCCTCTCTGAAACAACCCTAAAGACAAAGGGGGAATAGAGCTGGCGAAATGCATCTACGGGTGCCTCTGCAAGCAGACAGGGCGCCTCTGTTCTTAGAAATTCGCCGGGGTGGCTGCGCTGATTAGTCGCGCCGCGACGTCGAACGGATTACGAAAGCGGTGTGGTTTGGAGCTTTCGAAATAATAGCTGTCACCGGCTTCCAGCACGAAGGTCTCAAGACCCACGGTTAACTCTAGGCGACCTTCCACCAAAATCCCGGTTTCTTCGCCTTCATGAGTCAGCATTTCGTCCCCGGTATCGGCACCCGGTGGATAAATCTCGTTGAGAAAGGCAATGGCCCGGCTCGGATGTGCCTTGCCCACCAGTTTCATGGTCACCGCACCGTCGGAAATGTCGATCAGCTCATTGGCTTTGTAGACAATTTGAGTTGGGTTTTCTTGAAGGATTTCTTCGGAAAAAAACTCGACCATGGACATGGGGATGCCACTCAGCACTTTTCGCAGGGAGCTTATGGACGGGCTCACGCTGTTCTTTTCGATCATCGAAATGGTGCTGTTGGTGACGCCCGCGCGCTTGGCGAGTTCACGCTGCGACAGGCCTTTGAGTTTGCGGATGGATTGCAGTCGTTCACCGACGTCCAATGCGGGAGCCTCCTGGGGGTCAGATTCGGGTCGAGAAGCCGCCATCATGGCGATAGCGTTCAGTATTTACAACACTTCGACTTCAAACCCGGACGCCCATTCGCCCCCGCATATTGGATACAACCCATCAGTTACCGGAATAGAGCCGTGGAACGCGTTTGAGGTTGCAGAAAATCTGGTAAGGAATGGTATCTGCTGCAGTGGCCACTTCGCTGGCGAGAATGTTTTTACCCCACAACTCGACCGTCGAACCCAGGCCCGCTTGCGGCACATCGGTGAGGTCGATGCACAGCATGTCCATCGACACACGACCCAGCAACTGGCTGCGCACACCGTCCACAAATACGGGGGTACCGGTGGGTGCCTGGCGCGGGTAGCCGTCGGCATAACCCATGGCCACCACGCCGATTCGCATGGGTTTTGGGGTGATGAACCTGGCACCATAGCCCACTGGCTCACCGGCGGGCAGTTCGCGCACGCAGATCACTTTGGACTCCAGGGTCATCACCGGTTGCAAGCGAGAGGCAGTGGCCTGTGGCTCGTCAAATGGCGAGCTGCCATACAACATCAAGCCCGGGCGTACCCAGTCACTTGGCACGCGTGGCCAGCCGAGTACGGCCGGCGAGTTGCGCAAACTGATTTCTGCCGTCAAATCGGCGCGAGCGCCGAGGAACACAGCAACCTGCTCTACGCTTCGGGTGCAATCGAGCTCATCGGCGCGGGCAAAATGGCTCATCAGCACGATTTTCGCCACATTGGCACTGGCCTGCAGACGCTGGTAAGCGGCCTTGTAATCGTTGGGGTGCAAGCCAACGCGGTGCATGCCACTGTCCAGTTTCAGCCACACATGGATGGGTTTGGCGAGTCGGGCCTGCTCGATGGCATCAAGCTGCCACAGCGAATGCACCACACACCAAAAGTCATGTTCGACGATCAGTGGCAGTTCATCCGCTTCAAAAAAACCTTCCAGCAGCAGGATTGGCGCGCGAATACCGGCGGCGCGCAGTTCCAGTGCTTCTTCAATACAGGCCACGGCAAAACCGTCAGCCTCGGCCTCAAGAGCCTGGGCGCAGCGCACGGCACCGTGGCCGTAGGCATCGGCCTTGATCACAGCAAGGGCCTTGGCCCCCGTGACTTCACGGGCCAGTTGGTAATTGTGACGCAGGGCTTGGAGGTCGATCAGGGCACGGGCTGGGCGCATGGCGGCGGGCTTCTAACGGCAAAAGAATAAAAAACGGTGCACACCCGCAGCGTGAACTGCGTGCTGCACCGCAAGAGGGACTGTTACGTGATCAAAAAACTTACGGCAATGCTGCCACAACAGACAGTTCAACCAGGATTTCGGGCTCGCACAGCTTGGCCTCGACAGTTGCGCGGGCCGGCGCTACACCCTTGGGCAGCCATTGGTCCCAGACGCTGTTCATGCCGGCAAAGTCGGCATCGATGTCTTTGAGGTAAATAGTGACCGACAGGATACGGCTTTTATCGGAGCCCGCCAGGTCCAGCAAATGCTCGATATTGGCCAGTGTTTCACGGGTCTGTTGCTCGACCCCGGCGTTCATGTCGTCGCCGACTTGCCCGGACAGGTAGACAGTGCCGTTATGGGTAACGATCTGGCTCATGCGTTCATTGGTGAGCTGGCGCTGGATTGCCATGTTTTGCAGTCTCCTGGTGGTTGCCGTAGCGGGAAATATCAAGGCCTTCGGCGCTGATTTGCGGGGTCTTTTTGGCCATTACGTCCGCGAGGAAACGACCGGAACCGCAGGCCATGGTCCAACCCAGTGTGCCATGCCCGGTGTTCAGGAACAGGTTTTTGAACGGGGTTGCGCCCACAATCGGCGTGCCGTCCGGGGTGGTCGGGCGCAGGCCGGTCCAGAAACTGGCCTGGCTCAGATCACCGCCCTGAGGATAAAGGTCGTTGACGATCATCTCCAGGGTTTCGCGTCGGCGCGGGTTCAGCGACAGGTCAAAACCGGCGATTTCAGCCATGCCGCCAACGCGAATGCGGTTGTCGAAACGGGTGATCGCGACCTTGTAGGTCTCATCGAGAATGGTCGAGGTCGGTGCCATGTCCGAATTGGTAATCGGAATGGTCAGCGAGTAGCCCTTGAGCGGGTAAACCGGCGCCTTGATGCCCAGTGGCTTGAGCATTTGCGGCGAGTAGCTGCCCAGTGCCAGAACGTAACGGTCGGCGGTTTCGAGTTTGCCGTCGATCATCACGCCATTGATGCGATCACCTGCGTAGTCCAGACGCTGGATATCCTGGCCGAAGCGGAACTCAACACCCAGGTTTTTGGCCATTTCAGCCAAGCGGGTGGTAAACATCTGACAGTCGCCAGTCTGGTCATTGGGCAGGCGCAGGGCGCCGGCCAAAATGTCGGTCACGCTGGCCAGTGCGGGCTCAACCCGGGCAATACCGGCACGGTCGAGCAGTTCGAACGGTACACCGGATTCTTTCAGGACCGCGATGTCCTTGGCGGCGCCATCGAGCTGGGCCTGAGTGCGGAACAGTTGTGTGGTGCCGAGGTTACGGGCTTCGTAGGCAATACCCGTTTCGGCGCGCAGTTCGTCGAGGCAGTCACGGCTGTACTCGGACAGGCGAACCATGCGCTCCTTGTTCACGGCATAGCGGCTGGCGGTGCAGTTGCGCAGCATCTGTGCCATCCACAGGTACTGATCAACGCTGGTCGTGGCCTTGATTGCCAGAGGTGCGTGGCGTTCGAGCAACCACTTGATCGCCTTGAGCGGCACGCCCGGTGCGGCCCACGGCGAAGCGTAGCCCGGGGACACCTGGCCCGCGTTGGCAAAGCTGGTTTCCATTGCAACGGCTGGCTGACGGTCCACGACAACCACATCAAAACCGGCTCGGGCCAGATAATAGGCGCTGGCAGTACCAATAACGCCGCCACCCAATACCATAACTCGCATATTCATTCCCTCATCGCGGCCAGCCGCAGACGTTTATTGTTCGATGCAAAGATGAGCGCAGTATATGAAGCATTGAGCAGTGGTATTCACTGTATAAGAAGCTATATTTGGCGACAATTCTCGGGCATAACCCTTTTCACGGAGGAGAATCTCCTATGCGTACAAATCATCAAACAAAGCGTGAATTGGACAAGATAGATCGCAACATTTTGCGCATCCTCCAGGTCGATGGCCGCATCTCGTTTACCGAGCTGGGAGAGAAGGTTGGGTTGTCGACCACTCCCTGTACCGAACGAGTGCGCAGGCTGGAACGTGAAGGGATCATCATGGGCTACAACGCCCGGCTGAACCCGCAACATCTACAGGGCAGCCTGCTGGTATTTGTGGAAATCAGCCTGGACTACAAATCAGGCGATACCTTTGATGAATTCCGACGCGCCGTGTTGAAGTTGCCCCATGTGCTGGAGTGTCATCTGGTGTCGGGGGACTTCGACTATCTGGTGAAGGCGCGGATCAGCGAGATGGCTTCTTACCGCAAGCTGCTGGGTGACATCTTGCTCAAGCTGCCCCACGTGCGTGAGTCCAAAAGCTATATCGTGATGGAAGAAGTCAAAGAGAGCCTGAATCTGCCGATTGCAGATTGACGGCTTTCCCTTAGAGGGGCTGCGCAGACCGGCTTTTGCCTTTAGTCCCCTCTCCCTCCGGGAGAGGGTCAGGGTGAGGGGGCTCTTGATCTAGACCAGCACCTGCCGCGTACTGGCGATGTACTCATGCACCAGCTTCTCTGCGCTGGGGTGAATCATCTCTACCGGGCGTCGACCGTTGGGGCACGGCAAGGTGGGGGTAGTGCCAAACAACCGACAGATCAATGGCCGCTCTTCATACACCGTGCAGCCATTGGGCCCCAGATGCACACAGTTCAGCTCATCCATTGCTGCTTCTTGTTCGGCAGCCGTCTTGCGCGGCAAGCGGGCCATTTCTTCGGATGAAGTGGTCACAGGCCCGCAGCAGTCATGGCAACCCGGCACGCATTCGAACGAGGGGATTTGCTGCCTGAGAAAGCGGATCTTGTGACTGTTACAGCTCATCCAGAACGTACCGATTGAGAAAAGGCCGCAGAGTCTGCCTGAAAACCCCTGCCCTAGACAGGGCCATTCGGCTGTTCTTGCCCCACGGGAATGGCACGGCTTATGCTCCGTCAAATTTTCCAAACATCAATAATCAGGATTACGCACATGAACGCCCCTGTTCAGCGCAGCCAGCACACCGCTTCTTATTACGCCGCCAGCAGCCTGCCACAACCCGATCATCCGGTGTTGCAGGGCGAGCTGGTGGCGGATGTGTGTGTGGTGGGCGGTGGCTTTTCCGGCCTGAATACGGCGCTGGAGCTGGCCGAGCGCGGCATGAGCGTGGTCTTGCTGGAAGCGCACAAGATCGGTTGGGGCGCCAGCGGGCGCAATGGCGGGCAACTGATTCGCGGGGTCGGCCATGGTGTTGAGCAGTTTGAAGGCGTCATCGGCAAGGACGGTGTGCGGCAAATGAAGCTGATGGGGCTGGAGGCGGTGGAAATCGTGCGCCAGCGCGTCGAGCGTTTCAATATTGCCTGTGACCTGACCTGGGGCTATTGCGACCTGGCCAACAAACCCCGTGACCTTGAAGGTTTTGCTGAAGAGGCCCAGGAGCTGCGCGATCTGGGTTATCGCCATGAAACCCGTCTGTTGCAGGCCAACGAAGTGCACAGCGTGGTGGGTTCGGACCGGTATGTCGGCGGCTTTGTCGATATGGGCTCGGGTCATTTGCACCCGCTGAATCTGGCGCTGGGCGAAGCAGCGGCCGCTGCGCAACTGGGTGTAAAGCTGTTTGAAAACTCCGCAGTAACCCGCATCGATTATGGCCCTGAAGTACGGGTGCACACGGCCCAGGGCTCAGTGCGGGCCCAAAGTCTGGTACTGGGCTGCAACGCCTATCTCAAGGACCTCAACCCGCAACTAAGCGGCAAAGTGCTGCCTGCGGGCAGCTACATCATTGCCACCGAGCCGTTGAGCGAGGCCCGGGCTCACGCCTTGCTGCCACAGAACATGGCCGTGTGCGACCAGCGCGTGGCGCTGGACTACTACCGTCTTTCGGCAGATCGGCGTCTGTTATTCGGTGGGGCCTGTCATTATTCTGGGCGGGATCCGCAGGATATTGCCGCGTACATGCGTCCTAAAATGCTCGAGGTGTTCCCGCATCTTAAAGACGTGAAAATCGACTACCAGTGGGGCGGCATGATCGGCATTGGTGCCAACCGCCTGCCGCAGATCGGCCGCCTGCAAGAGCATCCCAATGTGTATTACGCCCAGGCGTATTCAGGGCACGGGGTTAACGCAACCCACCTGGCGGGCAAGTTGCTGGCCGAAGCTATCAGTGGCCAGCACAGTGACGGTTTTGATCTGTTTGCCAAGGTCCCGCATATCACCTTCCCGGGTGGCAAATACCTGCGTTCGCCATTGCTGGCGCTGGGGATGCTGTGGCACCGGTTAAAAGAGCTGCGCTGATTCAAACCTGTAGCCGCTGCCGCAGGTTTGGTTACGAACGCCAAAATGGCTTGCAGCCTTCCTGCCGGGCCATTTCGCGGGTCAACCCCACATCGCGCAGCTGCTGTTCGTCCAGGTTCAGCAGCATCCGGCGACTGCGAGCACGGTGGCAGAACAGCCCCCACACCCCAAGACCGGCCGGGGTGCTGGTGACTTGACGGGCTTCATGCTCAGCCAGTAATTGTTGGCTGTGCAGCGTCAGGCGCACATCGCTCAAACCATTCATCAGACAGCTCCTTTTGACTCGATTGCCATGAGTCAGCATGATGGCCGTGCGCTGGAAACCATGACAGATTCAGCAAAGTCTTTTTAAATACATACAGATCTGCCATTTCAGGCGCTGAATCCTTGGTTTACGCCCCATCTGTACTGGCCCACCCTTCGGGAGTTCTGCCATGACCCTTTATGTCAACCTCGCCGACCTGCTCGGTACGCGCATCGAGCAGGGCTTTTATCGCCCTGGCGACCGTTTGCCGTCGGTGCGGGCGCTAAGCGCCGAGCATGGTGTGAGCCTGAGTACGGTGCAGCAGGCGTATCGCTTGCTGGAGGACAATGGCCTGGCGTCGCCGCGGCCCAAGTCCGGGTACTTCGTGCCGATGGAGCGTGAGCTGCCCGCCCTGCCGGGCATGGGTAAACCTGCCCAGCGACCCGTGGAAATTTCACAGTGGGAGCAAGTGCTGGAACTGGTTCGCTCAGTGCCGCAAAAGGACGTGATCCAGTTGGGGCGCGGCATGCCGGACGTCACCACGCCAACCATCAAGCCGCTGTTGCGCAGCCTGGCGCAGATCAGCCGGCGCCTGGACTTGCCCGGTCTGTATTACGACAACGTCTACGGGGTACTCGGCCTGCGCGAGCAGGTGGCGCGGTTGTTGCTCGATTCAGGCTGCCAGTTGGGCGCAGAAGATCTGGTAATCACCACCGGCTGCCATGAGGCCTTGTCGTGCAGTATTCGAGCCGTGTGCGAACCGGGGGATATCGTCGCGGTCGACTCGCCAAGCTTTCATGGCGCCATGCAAACCCTCAAGGGCCTGGGGATGAAGGCCCTGGAGATCCCTACCGATCCGCTGACCGGCATCAGCCTCGAAGCCCTGGAACTGGCCCTGGAGCAGTGGCCGATCAAGGCTATCCAGCTCACCCCCAGTTGCAACAACCCACTGGGCTACATCATGCCCGAAGCCCGCAAGCGGGCGCTGGTGACCCTGGCCCAGCGTTTTGATGTGGCGATCATAGAAGACGATGTGTACGGCGAACTGGCCTACACCTACCCTCGCCCGCGAACCATCAAGTCCTTCGACGATGACGGTCGTGTCCTGCTGTGCAGTTCATTCTCCAAAACCCTGGCCCCCGGCTTGCGCGTTGGCTGGGTGGCGCCGGGGCGTTATCTGGAGCGGGTGCTGCACATGAAATACATCAGCACCGGCTCTTGCGCACCGCAGCCGCAACTGGCGGTTGCCGACTTCCTGAAAAACGGTCATTTCGAGCCGCACCTGCGCAAAATGCGCAGCCAATACCAGCGCAATCGCGACCTGATGCTGGGCTGGATCAGCCGCTACTTTCCGCCCGGCACCCGTGCCAGCAGGCCCCAGGGCAGCTTTATGCTGTGGCTTGAGCTGCCTGACGGCTTCGACAGCCTGCGCCTCAACCGCATGTTGCTGGACCAGGGCGTGCAGATCGCGGTGGGCAGTATTTTTTCGGCTTCGGGCAAGTACCGTAATTGCTTGCGCATGAACTACGCTGCAAAGCCTACGCCGCAGATCGAAGAAGCGGTGCGCAAAGTGGGTATGGCAGCCAGTAAACTGCTGGCAGATACCGTTTAACTCCAGTGACGTCTGGCCCGAGGCTTTACCCGTTGAAATCACTTTGCGCATTGTTTTTAGTCGTCTTGCTGGGAGGCTGTGCCACGTTGGACGTACCCCGTGAACCCACCCAGGCGTTACCCGCCGCAGACTCGGCCTTTGGCCGCTCGATCCAGGCCCAGGCCGCGCCGTATCAAGGTCGCTCGGGGTTCAGGCTGCTGCCCAACAGCGGCGAAGCCTTCAGGGCCCGGGCCGAGTTGATTCGCAACGCGCAAACCAGCCTCGACCTGCAGTACTACATCGTCCACGACGGCTTGAGTACGCGCATGCTGATTGACGAATTGCTCAAGGCCGCAGATCGCGGCGTGCGTGTGCGCATCCTGCTCGATGACACCGCCAGTGATGGCCTGGACGATATCCTGGCCACCCTCGCCGCTCATCCCAATATCCAGATTCGCCTGTTCAACCCCCTGCAACTGGGCCGTGGAACGGGTGTAACCCGAGCGATGGGACGGCTGTTCAACCTCTCGCGCCAGCACCGGCGCATGCACAACAAACTCTGGCTGGCCGATAACAGTGCGGCGATCGTGGGCGGGCGCAATCTGGGCGATGAGTACTTCGATGCCAAGCCGGAGCTGAATTTTACCGATATCGACCTGCTTGGCGTCGGCCCGGTGGCCGAGCAGTTGGGGCACAGCTTCGATCAGTACTGGAACAGTGCCCTGAGCCAGCCGATTGGTGATTTTGTCTCCTCGCAACTCTCTGAGCAGGAGCTGGGCAAGGCACGCAAACAACTGGAGACCTCGCTCAAGCGTGCGCAGCAACGCAACCCGGCGCTCTATCAGGAGCTGGCCTCATACGAAACCCGCCCGCAGCTCGACGTGTGGCGCAAGGAGCTGATCTGGGCCTGGAATCAGGCGCTGTGGGATGCTCCGAGCAAGGTGCTGGCCCGGGATGAGCCTGACCCGCATCTACTGCTGACCACACAACTGGCGCCGGAGCTGGTAGGCGTTAATCAGGAGCTGATTCTGGTTTCAGCCTACTTTGTGCCGGGTGAAACCGGGCTGGTGTACCTGACGGGCCGCGCCGATGCCGGGGTCGATGTACGTTTATTGACCAACTCCCTGGAGGCTACAGACGTGCCCGTGGTGCATGGCGGTTATGCACCCTATCGCAAGGCGCTGCTGGAGCATGGGGTCAAACTCTTCGAATTGCGCCGCCAGCCGGGCAGCAGCGGTGGCAGTGGCCCGCACTGGTTCAAGCCCGGGATGAGTTCGGATTCGAGCCTGCACAGCAAGGCGATGATCTTTGATCGGCAAAAATCCTTTATCGGTTCATTCAATTTCGATCCGCGTTCAGGCTTGTGGAACACCGAAGTCGGCGTGCTGGTGGACAGCCCCGAGCTGGCCGCCGAGGCCCGCAAACTGGCGTTGCAGGGCATGGCCCCGGCCTTGAGTTATGAGCCGAAACTGGAGCAGGGCAAGATGGTCTGGGTGACCGAAGACAATGGCCAGTTGCACACTTTGCATCATGAACCGGGCAACTGGTGGCGCCGGCTCAATGCCTGGTTCAGCAAAAGTGTGGGGCTGGAAAAAATGCTCTGATTGGCGGCTGCCCTCTCCCCAACCCTCTCCCGGAGGGAGAGGGAGCTGATCGACGGCGATTCTATAGACGTATGCGACCAGCACGGCGAAACAAGTCGCCCAACGCATGTCTGTGCTCCAATTATGTGGTGTAAAAACCATTGTGGGAGCGGGCTTGCTCGCGATGAAGGCACCGCGGTCTGTCAATCAGACCCGGTGCTGTCATCGCGGGCAAGCCCGCTCCCACAGGGTGTTGCGTTTAGAGGATTACAGCTTGATCCAGGTGGACTTCAGCTCGGTGTATTTATCAAACGCGTGCAGAGACTTGTCACGGCCGTTGCCCGACTGTTTGAAGCCACCAAACGGCGCGGTCATGTCGCCGCCATCGTATTGGTTGACCCATACGCTACCGGCGCGCAGGGCCTTGGCGGTCAGGTGAGCCTTGGAGATATCGGCCGTCCAGACGGCTGCCGCCAGGCCGTATGGCGTGTCGTTGGCAATCTTGATGGCCTCTTCGGCACTGTCGAAGGTGATAACCGACAATACCGGGCCGAAGATTTCTTCCTGGGCGATTTTCATCGCATTGCTGACGCCGTCGAAAATGGTCGGTTCAACGTAGGTGCCGCCGGTTTCTTGCAGAATTTGATTACCGCCTGCTACCAGTTTTGCGCCTTCGCTATGGCCGGACTTGATGTACGACAGCACGGTGTTCATTTGCTGGGTATCCACCAGCGCGCCCACGGTGGTTTCCGGGTCCAGCGGGTTGCCGGGCTTCCAGCCCTTGAGGGCGTCGATCACCAGCGGCAGGAACTTGTCCTTGATCGAGCGCTCCACCAGCAGGCGCGAACCCGCGGTGCAAACTTCACCCTGGTTAAAGGCAATGGCGCTGGCAGCGGCTTCGGCAGCCGCTTGCAGATCCGGCGCATCAGCGAAAACGATGTTCGGGCTCTTGCCACCGGCCTCAAGCCAGATGCGCTTCATGTTGGACTCGCCAGCGTAGATCATCAGCTGCTTGGCGATTTTGGTCGAACCGGTAAACACCAGCGTATCGACGTCCATATGCAGGGCCAGCGCCTTGCCGACCGTGTGGCCGTAGCCTGGCAGCACGTTGAAGACGCCCGCTGGAATGCCGGCTTCAACGGCCAGCGCAGCGATACGGATAGCCGTCAGAGGGGACTTTTCGGACGGCTTGAGGATGACCGAGTTACCGGTCGACAGGGCCGGGCCCAGTTTCCAGCAGGCCATCATCAGCGGGAAGTTCCACGGCACAATGGCAGCGACAACGCCCACCGGCTCACGGGTTACCAAGCCCAGTTGGTCGTGCGGGGTGGCGGCGACTTCGTCGTAGATCTTGTCGATGGCCTCGCCGCTCCAGCTCAGCGCGCCGGCAGCACCGGGCACATCGATGTGCAGGGAGTCACTGATCGGCTTGCCCATGTCCAGGGTTTCAAGCAGGGCCAGTTCTTCAGCGTTTTGCTTGAGCAGGCCGGCAAAGCGGATCATTGCGGCTTTGCGCTTGGCCGGAGCCAGGCGGGACCAGACGCCGGACTCGAACGTCTTGCGGGCCACTTCCACGGCGCGCTGGGCGTCAGCGCTGTCGCAGCTGGCAACCTTACCCAGCAAACGGCCATCGACCGGGCTCAGACACTCGAACGTTTCATTGGAGACCGCATCGGTGTATTCACCGTTGATGAAGGCGCGACCTTCGATTTTCAGCTGTTGAGCCCGTTGTTCCCAGTCAGCACGCGTCAGGGTGGTCATTCGAGTGTCCTCCTCTTGTTGAAATGGAAGCGCCACCCTAAACCAGTGGCCCTGGAACTTTCAATATATTTGACACAGGTGGCGTAAACACCATGGCTTGTTCGTTTTAATAAACATAGACTTTAATTTTGCTGACCACACATGCCGCAATTTCGGGGGGATAACAAAGATGAGCATCGCAAGCGTAGTCGACTTCAGCACTGCCAATACCCAGGCTGAACGTTTTAGCCCGGCCCCGGAAAAGGTGCTTAAAGGCAACCCTGAGCAAGTTATCCACAACCACTACGACAGCCCCTGTGGGCAAATGAACGCCGGGGTGTGGGAAGGAGCTGTGGGCCAGTGGACCGTCAATTACACCGAGCACGAATACTGCGAGATCGTGCAGGGCGTTTCCGTTTTGCGTGACCATGAAGGTAACGCCAAGACCCTGCGCGCCGGCGATCGCTTTGTCATCCCCGCGGGATTCAAAGGGACATGGGAAGTGCTGGAGCCCTGTCGGAAAATTTACGTAGTCTTTGAGAGCAAGGCCTGAGACAGCTGATCCAGAGCCTTCAACAAGCCCTGCCACGCTTTGATGGCGGGGCTTTTTTATGCCTGCCCTCCAGGGCTACAGGCTACAAATTCAGAAATACGTCGCCAGCGCCCTTCGCGTCAATGTGAGCCAGTCTTGAGAGAACGCCGGGCACTTAAGGAATGAGCAGGCCCGCAGCGTTATTTCATTTATCTGAAAACAGGGAAGACCCATGTCCAGTCTGAATACTTTGAAACGCCTGTTGTTGACCACCAGCGTCCTGCTGGGGTTTTGCTCCATGCCCGCGATGGCTGAGGAGGACGGCAAGTGCAAAACGGTTGCGATCAATTTTCTGGTTGCGCCTGAGGCGACGCCTGCTTTGCTGGAGATGCTGCGCCGGGAGTCCGGGGCAACCGAGTTGCGTGTCGAGAGGCCGGGCATAGGCTACACCCGAGAGCACAACGCAGACCGCCTTCGCGTGGTCGTCGACGAAAACAACCTTATGCAGAGCTATATGTGCGGCTAGGGCTGACAAACGCGCACAAAAAAGGCCCGTATCGTGAGATATGGGCCTTTTTCGTAAGAAGAAAAACCAATTACTTGATTTTGGCTTCTTTGTAGATCACGTGCTTGCGAACCCGCGGATCGAATTTTTTGATTTCGATTTTGTCCGGAGTGGTGCGCTTGTTCTTATCAGTGGTGTAGAAATGGCCTGTACCAGCGCTCGACACCAAACGGATCAATTCACGCATGATTAGCTCCCTTAGATCTTGCCAGCACGGCGGATTTCGGCCAGCACGACAGTGATGCCACGCTTGTCGATGATACGCATGCCTTTAGCAGATACGCGCAGACGTACGAAACGTTTCTCTTCTTCAACCCAGAAGCGGTGATGCTGCAGGTTCGGCAGGAAACGACGACGGGTTTTGTTATTTGCGTGGGAAATGTTATTCCCAGTCACCGGACCCTTACCGGTAACTTGACAGACTCTCGACATGCCTCAGCCCTCTAAAACCACATGCCCAACCCGGCATGGGTTGGCCGCTTAATCTCTCAGTCATGGCGCCAGGCGCCGCGTTTCTTTAAGGGTCTTACCGGCTACACCTACAAACGCAGGAACCGGGCCCCTAGAAAAGAGCGCTGCTTTATACCAGAAAGACTAAAGAGCAACAACAAGCAGTGTGATTTGGTGTAATTAATGAAGCCGCCATTTTAACGCCAATCCGCGCGGCGTCTATGCCTTGTGGCGTTTTACCGCTCGTCGCTGGGTGAAAGGTTTCGGGGGCTGGTGCCCGCTCGTAGCCGCTGCCGAAGGCTGCGATCGAGCACGTAGTGGTCGCCTTTTCACGCTTGCTCAAGGCCCTGGAAGCCCTTTCCCGGCCTGCGACAGCGACTACAGGATGTCGAATGCCATTAAAAAGTGGTCATTTGAGTACCAGAACACTAGGGTAAGACTTTTCCAGACTGCACTTGCAGATGGGCCTTATCGACTTGTACAGGAAACAGATCATGCGCCTCGCTGCCGTCCCCTTTTTGCTCACCTTTTGCCTGAGCCCGCTCGTACACGCGGCCACCTTGAGCGTTTGCACCGAGGCCAGCCCTGAAGGGTTCGACGTTGTGCAGTACAACTCGCTCAGTACCACCAATGCCTCGGCAGACGTGCTGATGAACCGCCTGCTGGACTTTGACGCTAAAGCCGCGAAGCTGGTGCCTTCGCTGGCGCAAAGCTGGTCAGTGTCCCCTGATGGTCTTGTGTACGATTTCAAGCTGCGCCCCGGGATCAAGTTCCACAGCACGCCTTATTTTTCCCCCAGCCGTGAGTTGAATGCCGATGACGTGCGTTTCAGCTTCGAACGCATGCTTGACCCTGCCAACCCATGGCACAAGGTGGCGCAAAGCGGTTTTCCCCACGCGCAATCCTTGCAGTTGCCTGAGCTGATCAAAAAAATTGAAACTCCGGATCCGCTGACCGTGCGCTTCACCCTGAGTCGCCCTGATTCGACCTTTTTGCCAGCGCTGAGCATGGGCTTTGCCTCGATCTACTCGGCCGAATATGCCGACAAGCTGATGAAAGCAGGCACACCGGAGCTGATGAACAGCCAGCCGATAGGTACCGGGCCTTTTGTATTCAACCGTTTCCAGAAAGACGCGGTGGTGCGCTACAAGGCCAACCCGGACTACTTTGCCGGCAAGCCAGCCGTTGACGGGCTGATTTTTGCCATCACCCCGGACGCCAACGTGCGGCTGCAAAAATTGCGTCGCAATGAATGCCAGATTGCTCTCTCGCCCAAGCCGCTGGACGTCGCAGCTGCCGCCAAGGATCCAGCGCTGGCTGTAGCGCAGACCCCGGCCTTCATGACCGCGTTTGTGGCCATCAATAGCCAGCATCCACCGCTGGATAAACCCGAGGTACGTCAGGCCATCAATCTGGCTTTCGACAAGGACACTTATCTCAAGGCCGTGTTTGAAAACAGCGCCCAAGCGGCCAACGGTATTTACCCGGCGACCACCTGGAGTTATGCCAAAGACTTGCCGGGCTATGCCCACAATCCGCAAAAAGCCCGTGAATTACTGGCCAGGGCGGGTCTGAAAGACGGCTTCAAAACCACGATCTGGACGCGCCCGACAGGCAGCGTGCTCAATCCCAACCCGAGCCTTGGCGCGCAGTTGCTGCAAGCCGACCTGGCCAAGGTGGGTGTGCAGGCCGATATCCGCGTGATCGAATGGGGCGAGTTGATCCGTCGCGCCAAGGCTGGCGAGCATGACCTGCTGTTTATGGGCTGGGCAGGCGATAACGGTGACCCGGACAACTTCCTCACGCCGCAGTTTTCCTGTGCTGCAGTGAAATCCGGAACCAACTTTGCGCGTTATTGCGACAAGGCGCTGGACGGTTTGATCAGCCAGGGCAAGACCCTGACCGATCAGGACAAACGCAGTGCTTTGTATCAAAAGGCGCAAGCGCAGATCCAGCAACAGGCGCTGTGGCTACCGCTGGCCCATCCAACGGCCTACGCACTGACCCGTAAAGACGTACAGGGATATCAGGTGAGTCCGTTTGGGCGCCAAGACTTTTCAACAGTCAGCGTTAAGCCCTGAGCCTTACATCCAGCCGCGCTCGACCATTGAAAGCGGCTGGCCGTCACCGACTATAAAATGATCCAGCACCCGCACTTCGATCAGATCCAGCGCCTGGATCAGGCGCTTGGTCAACGTGCGGTCAGCCTGGCTGGGGTCGCTGATGCCCGAGGGATGGTTGTGGCAGAAAATCACCGCTGCCGCATTGTGCGCCAGGGCACGCTTGACCACCTGGCGCGGGTAGACACTGGCGCTGTCTATCGAGCCCCTGAACAGCACCTCGAAGGCCAGCATGCGGTGCCTGGAGTCCAGAAACAGGCAGCCGAAGACTTCGTGTGGCTCATGGCGCAGCAATGACTTGAGATAATCCCGAACGACTTGCGGGCTCTCCAGCGCGCTGTCGCGGCGCAAGCGTTCGGCCAGGTGGCGGCGGCTCATTTCGAGTACGGCCTGCAACTGGCTGAACTTGGCCGGGCCCAGCCCGAGCGGGAGACAGAATGCGCGCAGATCGGCTTCGAGCAAGGCCCGCAGGCTGCCAAACTCGCTGAGCAGATGGCGCGCCAGATCGACTGCACTTTTGCCCGAAACCCCGGTGCGCAAGAAGATTGCCAGCAGTTCGGCGTCTGAAAGACTGCCTGATCCGTGTTGCAAAAGCTTCTCCCGCGGGCGCTCCGCCGCAGGCCAATCTCGAATGCTCATAACACCTCCTTGTAAATGGGCGCCGCTGTTCCCTGGCAGGCGCTGTGTTATCTTAGCCCATCATTTTTGCGCGGCATTTGGCCATTTTCTGCGCAGTCATCATCGAACTAAAAGGCAGGCCTATGCAGCGGCTGTATCGAAAACGCATTGTTTTGGGCGTCGGCGGCGGCATCGCGGCTTACAAGAGTGCAGAGCTGGTTCGCCGTCTACTGGACCAAGGCGCGGAAGTAAGGGTTGTCATGACCCGTGGCGGCAGCGAATTCATCACGCCTCTGACCATGCAGGCGTTGTCCGGGCACCCCGTTCATCTGGATTTGCTCGACCCTGCGGCTGAAGCAGCCATGGGGCATATCGAGCTGGCCAAGTGGGCCGACCTGGTACTGATTGCACCTGCAACCGCTGACCTGATTGCCCGCCTTGCCCAAGGCCTGGCCAATGACCTGCTGACCACCCTGGTGCTCGCCACGGATGCCACGGTTGCCATCGCTCCGGCGATGAACCAGGCCATGTGGCGCGACCCGGCCACCCAGGCCAATACCCGGTTGCTCGAAAGCCGCGGCCTGCGCGTGTTTGGCCCGGCCTCCGGAAGCCAGGCCTGTGGCGACGTGGGCTTTGGCCGCATGCTCGAAGCGGATGATCTGGTGAGCTGCGCCGCCGAGTGTTTTCAGCGTCAGGTGCTAACCGGCAAGCACGTGCTGATCACCGCAGGCCCTACCCAGGAAAACATCGACCCGGTGCGCTACATCACCAACCACAGCTCCGGAAAAATGGGCTTCGCCCTAGCTGAAGCAGCAGTGGAAGCCGGCGCCCGTGTGACCCTGATTACCGGCCCGGTACACCTGCCGACCCCGGATCGCGTGACCCGTATCGACGTGGTCAGTGCCCGTGACATGCTCGCAGCCTGTGAGGCGGCGATCCCCTGTGACGTGTTTATAGCGTCTGCTGCTGTTGCAGACTACCGCCCAGAAGTCATTGCCCCGCAAAAACTAAAGAAAGACCCTACCAAGGGTGACGGCCTGTTGCTGCAAATGGTGCGCAATCCAGACATTCTGGCCACTATCGCTTCACGCCCTGATCGCCCTTTCAGTGTCGGCTTTGCCGCAGAAACCGAGAACTTGCTCGATTACGCTGCGCGCAAGCTCAAAGACAAAAACCTCGACCTGATTGTCGCCAATGATGTGGCTAACCCCAGCATCGGCTTCAACAGCGAAGAGAACGCCTGCAGCGTGATTGATCGCGAACTGCACGCCACCGTATTTGCCCAGACCAGCAAGGGCAAGATTGCCCGCCAGCTGGTCACTTTTATCGCCGAACGTCTGAACCAGGTTTAACTCGTATGCACGCTTTGCAAGCCAAAATCCTCGACCCTCGCATTGGTAACGAATTCCCGCTGCCGCAGTACGCCACTCCTGGCTCTGCCGGCCTGGACCTGCGCGCCATGCTTAAAGAAGACACCGTTCTGGAGCCGGGCCAGACCCTGCTGATCCCCACCGGCCTGTCGGTGTACATCGGCGACCCGGGCCTTGCCGCCCTGATCCTGCCGCGCTCGGGCCTGGGCCATAAGCACGGTATCGTACTGGGGAACCTGGTCGGCCTTATCGACTCTGACTATCAAGGCGAACTGATGGTGTCGTGCTGGAACCGTGGCCAGACCGCCTTCAACATCACCATCGGCGAGCGTATCGCTCAACTGGTGCTGGTGCCGGTAGTGCAGGCGCACTTTGAGCTGGTCGAAGAGTTCGACGAAAGCCAGCGTGGCGCTGGCGGTTTTGGCCACTCCGGCAAGCTCTGATTTGTATTTCAAGGCCAGGCGTCCTGCCTGGCCTTTCACGCATTCCCGAACCCCTCTGAACATGGAGTCTCCCCCTACAATGAGTAGCTCAGCTTCGGTCGCACCGAAATTCCCTGACAGCATTTTTCGCGCCTACGATATTCGTGGCGTGGTGCCGGAAACCTTGACGGCTGAAACCGCGTACTGGATAGGCCGCGCCATTGGCGCCGAGAGCCTGGCCAAGGGTGAGCCCCATGTGTCGGTAGGTCGGGATGGGCGCTTGTCGGGCCCTGAGCTGGTCGAACGCCTGATCCAGGGTGTGGCGGACAGTGGCTGCCAGGTCAGTGATGTGGGGCTGGTGCCGACACCCGCCCTGTATTACGCGGCTAACGTATTGGCAGGCAAGTCGGGGGTCATGCTCACAGGCAGCCACAACCCGTCCAACTACAACGGTTTTAAAATCGTGATCGCGGGCGATACGCTGGCCAACGAACAAATTCAGGCATTGCATACACGCCTGAAAACCAACGATTTGACCTGGGGCGAAGGCAGCATTGAACGCGTTGACATCTTGTCGCGCTACGCCGAAGTGATTACCCGTGACATCAAGCTGGCCAAGCCCTTGAAGGTAGTGGTCGATTGCGGCAACGGCGCTGCTGGCGTGATTGCACCGCAACTGATTGAAGCGTTGGGTTGTGAAGTAATCCCGTTGTTCTGTGAGGTGGATGGCAACTTCCCCAACCATCACCCTGACCCGGGCAAGCCGGAAAACCTCGTGGACCTGATTGCCAAGGTCAAGGAAAGCAATGCCGATGTAGGCCTGGCCTTCGATGGTGATGGCGATCGCGTGGGCGTGGTGACCAACACCGGCACCATGGTGTTCCCGGACCGTTTGCTGATGTTGTTTGCCCAGGATGTCCTGGAGCGTAACCCGGCAGCCGAGGTCATTTTCGACGTGAAGTGCACACGTCGACTGGCACCCTGGATTGAAGCCTGTGGCGGCCGCCCGCTGATGTGGAAAACCGGTCACTCCCTGATCAAAAAGAAAATGAAAGAAACCGGCGCCCTGCTGGCTGGCGAAATGAGCGGGCATATCTTTTTCAAAGAGCGCTGGTTCGGTTTTGACGACGGTATCTACAGCGCTGCGCGCCTGCTGGAGATCCTCAGCAAGCGTCAGGCAACCGCTGAAGAGCTGTTTGAGACCTTCCCGAACGATATTTCTACGCCTGAAATCAATATCGATGTGACGGACGAGAGCAAATTCAGCATCATTGAGGCTCTGCACGATGCTCAATGGGGCGAGGCCGCCGAGTTGACGTCCATTGATGGTGTGCGGGTTGACTACCCTCATGGCTGGGGCCTGGTTCGCGCCTCCAACACCACGCCGGTGCTGGTGCTGCGATTCGAGGCCGAAACAGAGGCCGAACTGCAACGCATCAAGGATGTCTTTCACGCTCAATTGAAGCGTGTGGCACCTGATCTCCAACTACCGTTTTGATCGACTTGTTCTACCGGAGCCCTGAATGACCCTCGAACGTGATGCCGCCTCCAACGTCGCCAAGGTTTTGTCCGAAGCGCTGCCCTACATTCGCCGTTACGTCGGCAAGACGCTGGTGATCAAGTACGGCGGCAACGCTATGGAGAACGATGACCTGAAAACCGGCTTTGCCCGTGACATCGTGCTGATGAAGGCCGTGGGTATCAACCCGGTCGTGGTCCACGGTGGCGGCCCGCAAATCGGTGATCTGCTCAAGCGTTTATCCATCGAGAGCCATTTTATCGACGGCATGCGCGTGACCGACTCGCAAACCATGGATGTGGTGGAAATGGTGCTGGGCGGCCATGTGAACAAGGAAATCGTCAACCTGATCAACCGCCACGGCGGCAGTGCCATCGGTCTGACCGGTAAGGACGCGACGCTGATTCGCGCCAAAAAGATGGTCGTGACCCGTCAGACGCCGGAAATGACCAAGCCGGAAATCATCGACTTCGGTCATGTGGGCGAGGTCATCGACATCAATACCGACCTGCTGCATATGCTGACCAAGGGTGATTTCATCCCGGTTATCGCGCCAATCGGTGTGGGCGCCAATGGCGAATCCTACAACATCAACGCCGACCTGGTGGCGGGCAAGGTTGCCGAAGCCCTCAAGGCCGAGAAACTGATGCTGCTGACCAACATCGCCGGCTTGATGGACAAGGAAGGCAAGGTGCTGACCGGCCTGACTACCGCTCAGGTGGATGACCTGATCGCCGACGGCACCATTTATGGTGGCATGCTGCCAAAAATCCGCTGCGCGCTGGAAGCCGTGCAAGGTGGCGTGACCACGGCGCATATCGTCGACGGTCGCGTGCCGAATGCCGTACTGCTGGAAATCTTCACCGATACCGGTGTGGGTACGCTGATTACCAACAGCAAACCGGCTTAAGCAGAACCAAAAAAAGCCCCGCCCGGAGTGATCCGGGCGGGGCTTTTTGATGGGCGAGGGGATTAAATCCCGTACTGCGCCCGGTACGCTTCAACGGCTGGCAGGTATTGCTTGAGGGTTTCGTCTTCGGCCAGGAACTGCAAAACCTGGTTCAACGAAACGATGCTGATCACCGGAATACCGAAGTCGCGCTCGACTTCCTGGATCGCCGACAGCTCGCCATTGCCGCGCTCCTGACGGTTGAGGGCAATCATCACGCCGGCCGCCTTGGCGCCCTGGGCCTGGATGATTTGCATCACTTCACGGATAGCGGTACCGGCCGTGATCACGTCGTCGATGATCAGGATATCGCCTTCAAGCGGCGAGCCAACCAGGCTACCGCCTTCGCCATGAGCCTTGGCTTCCTTGCGGTTGAAGCACCACGGCAGATCACGGTCGTGGTGCTCGGCAAGCGCTACGGCAGTGGTCGCCGCCAGGGGGATGCCCTTATAGGCCGGACCAAACAGCACGTCGAAGGAAATACCGCTGTCAACGATGGCGGCAGCATAGAAGCGCCCCAGCTGGGCCAGTGCAGAGCCGGTGTTGAACAGCCCGGCATTGAAGAAGTAAGGGCTGGTACGGCCCGACTTCAGGGTGAACTCACCGAAGCGCAAAACGCCACGATCGATGGCAAAGCGGATGAAATCGCGCTGATACGCTTGCATGAAAAAAGTCCCCAGATACCACGGATTTAGCTAATTAGTAAGACGGCGTGTATCATACACGCACGTGATTTTTGGGGCCATTTATGCGGATCATCAGTGTGAACGTCAATGGTATTCAGACGGCAGTCGAGCGCGGTTTGCTCAGTTGGCTGCAAGCTCAGAATGCCGACGTTATCTGCCTGCAGGACACCCGTGCCTCCGCCTTTGAACTGGACGATCCAGCCTACCAGCTCGATGGCTACTTTCTTTATGCCTGTGACGCCGAAGTCCCCGCCCAAGGTGGCGTGGCTTTGTACTCGCGGCTACAGCCGAAAGCAGTCATCACCGGGCTTGGCTTCGAGACGGCCGATCGCTACGGGCGCTACCTGCAAGCCGATTTCGATAAGGTCAGCATCGCGACCTTGCTGCTCCCTTCGGGGCAGAACGGCGATGAAGACTTGAATCAAAAATTCAAGCTAATGGACGACTTTGCCCGCTACCTGGATAAGCAGCGTCGCAAGCGTCGTGAGTACATCTACTGCGGCTCGCTGTATGTGGCGCAGCAGAAACTCGACATTAAAAACTGGCGCGACAGCCAGCAATCGCCCGGCTTCCTGGCGCCTGAACGGGCCTGGATGGATGAGATTGTCGGCAACATGGGATATGTCGATGCCCTGCGTGAAGTCAGTCGTGAAGGTGACCAGTACAGCTGGTGGCCGGATAACGAACAGGCCGAGATGCTGAATCTGGGCTGGCGTTTTGACTACCAGCTGCTGACACCGGGCTTGCGCCGCTTTGTACGAAGCGCTCGCATGCCGCGTCAGCCACGCTTCTCGCAGCACGCGCCATTGATCGTGGACTACGACTGGACACTGACTATCTAAGTGTTGATCGCAGATCCAGAAAAAGGCTCCCGCTCTGTTATCAAGGGCGGGGGCCTTTTTTGTATCCGAGGCACTTTCAGGCGAAACTGGGCGTTCGTTTATGCAAGGTGCGTATCCGGTACTGTAAAAGCACAGCGGCAATAAAAGTGACAACAGCCTGCAGTACGACGAATAGATAGATTGAAGGGCTATTAAAGTCATACAGGTAAATGACCGGGATAAACCCTGCAAGCATAAAGGTATTGATCAGTACTTGAGGGATCAGGGTGTCTCGCATTGCCCGCAAGTGGCTTGCCGTGAGCGAGAAGTAAAGCGAGCTCAATACCGACATGCATATCGCCACAAATCCTTCACTGGTAAACGTCAGCGAGCGGTCGCCAAAGATAAAAAACAAACCGCTTCCCAGCGCATAAAAACCCCCTGCAATCACGGCCATGAGCACGGCGGCGGCTAGTTGTCCGCGCGGGTAGATCTTGTCCGCATCCACGATATGCTGGCTGGTATAGACGCTATGAAGCTGAGCGAACGCTATGACCGGAATGCTGAGAAATCCGATAATAGACATACAGATCGAAAGATCGGCAACCAGGCTTTCATTCAGCGACAGCAGTTTTCCGTTAAGCAGGTAAAAGTACAATTTTTGCCCCGCTACCCCGGCGGCAATAGGAAAGCCCATTGAAACGACGTCTGCCAGTATTTTTGGCTTGACGAGGATGTGCCGGTATCCGAGCCGCATAGAGAGGCAGGCCAGGGAGATGAAGAGGGCTGTTTCGACAATCAAGAAGTAGCCAACAGCCAAGAAAACAAAGTCGTGCTTGCTGCAAAAAACAAAACAAAACATCAGGAATGCGCAGCCTGCACACGTGCACCACTTCTTTACGGTTGCACACGGCAAGGAGTGTCCAGAGGCTTCGTGGAAAAGATGGGTGAAGGTATTGATTACCAGCAAAGGGATGGCCGGAATATAAATAAGAGACAGGTAAAAAAGTTTATCCCTGTCAAGGCTGTCCAAAAAACGGATGGAGGGGAGGTAAGCGAATACGGCAAGGGCTGCGGCAAACGCAATGGCAGCGAATAAAACCGCTATCGACAGTCCGCTCTCAAAGATTGCCTGGGGAGTGAGCGCATTTTTTTGATGATGAACGATATTGCCAATGGCCGCCAGCGGCATGTAGAAAAGGGTAGATATAACTGAAAAGATCGCCAGGACATAGGCGAACACAGGAAGATCGGCAATATTCTTGTGCGCGAGCAGCGCCGCAGCGATGGAAATGCCAAAAAATGGAAAGAGTCGACTGACAATAAAATTCCATAAGTTTTCCTTTAGATTTTGCTCATAGGTCAACTTCACGTTCGACGTTCCCATAGGGTTATCATGTAATGCCCAAATATAGGCTAACAGGCATCCCTATAAGTTCGCATATCCAAGATAAGATGATGCCAGATTTCATCCACTTCCAGCGCGGGTGGCAGGACGGGATACATTGTTTGGTATTTTTATTGAGAAACAAAAGTTTTTATAATACTGGATCGCTATCTCTGCTTCTATCGGTGTCCACTGCCGCCAGAGCAATGGGGTGCAGCACCTTTTTGAGAGTTCATCACGGCAGTTTTCATAATATCTTTATCCTTAAAGATAGTGGCGAAGACTGATCAAGCAGTCGACATAAAAACTAGACGAGCAAAAACAAATAGTCAATAGAATATTTTCAAGTGCCACTTGGTCTTTTTTTAAATTCGGTATTCACAGATGGCCATTGCACTAACATGGCGCGATAAATAACGGTGCGCTTTAAAATGAGGCTCTCTTAAAGGCATGGTTTATTTAGCGCGCATAAGTAAGTAGTTGTCGTTAAACGAATGCCTGGATAAACAAAGCATCGTACTGACGTCCACTCACCTGTTGTTTTGGCTCCCGCAATCAGCAAGCGTAGAAAAGCCCACCGAGGTGGGCTTTTCTACAAGGTGCCTGAGTTGCTGACTGAAACCTTACTTGATCGGCCGCCAGGTGAAGGGATAACGGTACACCACCCCGTCATTGGCCTTGACCCCTGCAATCACCACCAGCACTACCGCGCCAATCAGTACCAGGCCCAGCAGCGCAAAGCCGATCAGCACGAACATCAGCACATAGCAAATGGCCGAAGCAATCGCCACGGTGATCTGGAAGTTCAGTGCTTCCTTGCCCTGGTCGTCAATAAACGGGTCGCTCTCGCGCTTTACCTGCCAGAGGATCAGCGGGCCGATCAGGCTGCCAAACGGAAACCACATCCCGAGGAACGCCGAAAAATGACAGAACATCGCCCATTTCCGGGCGTCGCGGCCCGGTTTGGGTGTTGAAAGATCCAGCTCACTCATCACGTTCTCCGGTTGGTCGTTTGAAGGCTTTGACAGTCAATCCGGCAATTTAGTCGGCCAATGCCGCTTGTTGCAGGGCAAAAATTTCGTTCATGCCTTTTTGTGCCAGTGCCAGCATGGCGTTCAGCTCTTCAGGCTGGAACGGTGCGCCTTCGGCGGTGCCCTGAACTTCGATGAAACCGCCGCTGCTGGTCATCACCACGTTGAGGTCGGTTTCGGCTGCCGAATCTTCAGGATAGTCCAGGTCAAGTACCGGTACGCCCTGGTACATGCCCACCGATACCGCCGCGATCATCTGCTTGATCGGGTCGCCGCCTTTGAGGCCGCCACGCTTCTTGATGATCTTCAGGGCGTCGACCAGAGCAACCATGGCGCCGGTGATCGAGGCAGTGCGGGTGCCGCCGTCAGCCTGGATTACGTCGCAGTCGACGTACAAAGTGATATCGCCCAGTTTGGACATATCCAGTGCAGCACGCAGGGAGCGGCCGATCAGGCGCTGGATTTCCAGGGTGCGCCCGCCTTGCTTGCCGCGGCTGGCTTCGCGCTGGTTACGGTCGCCGGTGGCGCGTGGCAGCATGCCGTATTCGGCAGTCAGCCAGCCCTGGCCCTGGCCTTTGAGGAACCGCGGTACGCCATTCTCGACGCTGACGGTGCAGATGACTTTGGTGTCACCGAACTCGACCAGTACAGAACCCTCTGCGTGTTTGGTGTAGTTGCGGGTGATGCGGATCGGGCGGAGCTGATCGGCAACGCGACCACTTGGACGTTTCATGTGGGATACCTGTACGGGACGGAAAACTGCCGAGCATTATAAAGGAAAGGCCATGGCTGCGCAGGGCGCGTCTGTGAACCCTGGCGGGGAACGAAGATTGGATGTATTTACGACCGACGCCATTTGGGGCAGTTGCCCGCACTGCGTTACAATCTGTCGTCTAACCTGCCGCCAGGCTTAACTCATCCAATCGCGAGGTACCGTCCATGGTGCACAGCATGACCGCCTTTGCCCGCGTCGAAAGCGCCGGCACTCAGGGCACCCTGAGTTGGGAGCTGCGTTCGGTCAACAGCCGCTACCTGGAGCCGCACCTGCGTCTGCCTGAATCTTTCCGTGACCTCGAGGGCGCGGTGCGTGAAGCGCTGCGCCAGGGCATCTCCCGGGGCAAGCTGGAATGCACTTTGCGTTTCACTGAAGAAACCACCGGCAAGCCGCTGCAGGTTGACCGCGAGCGTGCCGCCCAGCTGGTGGCCGCCGCCGAGACCATCGCCAGCCTGATCAAGCAGCCTGCCGCGCTTAACCCGCTGGAAGTCCTGGCCTGGCCCGGTGTTCTGGTAGCCGATGCCAGCGACCCGCAAGCCTTGAACACCCAGGCCCTGGCGCTGTTCAAGCAAGGCCTGCAAGAACTGAAAAACGGCCGTGAGCGCGAAGGCGCGGAACTGGCCCGCCTGATCAGCGATCGCTTGACCGCCATCGAAAGCGATGTCGAAACCCTGCGCGAGCTGGTACCGCAAATGCTCGCCACCCAGCGTCAAAAGGTCCTCGATCGCTTTGCCGACATGAAGGCCGAGCTTGACCCCCAGCGCCTTGAACAGGAAATGGTTCTGCTCGCGCAAAAAAGCGACGTGGCCGAAGAGCTGGACCGCCTGAGCACCCATATTCTTGAAGTACGCCGCGTACTCAAGTCGGGGGGTGCTGCCGGGCGACGCCTGGACTTCCTGATGCAAGAACTGAATCGCGAGGCCAATACCCTGGGCTCCAAGGCATTCGATCCACGCAGCACCCAAGCGGCGGTCAACCTCAAGGTGTTGATCGAGCAGATGCGTGAACAAGTACAGAATATTGAGTAAGGCACACCCTGACATGACCCACAGCACTGGCACCCTTTATATCGTTTCTGCTCCTTCGGGCGCAGGCAAGACCAGCCTGGTCAAGGCATTGATCGACGTTGAGCCGCAGATCCGGGTATCGGTCTCGCACACCACCCGTGCCATGCGCCCAGGTGAAGTGAATGGCGTGAACTATCATTTTGTCGAGCGCGAAGAGTTCGTGAAAATGATCGAGCACGGTGACTTCCTGGAACGTGCCGAAGTGTTCGGCAACCTTTACGGCACTTCGCAAAGCCACCTGCAGCAGACCCTGGATGAAGGCCACGACCTGATTCTGGAAATCGACTGGCAAGGTGCAGAGCAAGTGCGCAAGCTGATGCCGCAGGCGCGCTCGATCTTTATCCTGCCGCCAAGCCAGGAAGCCTTGCGTCAGCGTCTGGACAACCGCGGCCAGGACAGCGACGAAATCATTGACGCACGCATGCGCGAAGCCGTGAGTGAAATGAGCCACTATGTGGACTATGACTACCTGATCATCAACGACGATTTTGCCCTGGCACTTGAAGACTTGAAGGCCATTTTCCGTGCCAATCGCCTTCAGCAAAAACGCCAGCAACAGCGTTTTGGCAAATTACTGGCCGAACTGCTCGGTTAATGAACACTTCCCAAAACCCCTGTAAGGGCTTTACATTGGCGCTTACAGAGGTTTAGGAGCAGTGACGGAAAAATCAGCGCTTCCCTAATGGCTGGTGATTTTTTAAACTGTTCAGTCCGCTCGCCCATCCGGGCAGCGCGCATATTGCATTTGCTACGAGGAAGACCATGGCCCGCGTAACCGTTGAAGACTGTCTAGAACACGTGGATAACCGCTTTGAGCTGGTCATGCTCTCTACCAAGCGTGCCCGTCAACTGGCCACCGGCGGTAAAGAGCCTCTGGTGCAGTGGGAAAACGACAAGCCTACCGTTGTTGCCCTGCGCGAAATCGCAGAAGGCCTGATGAGCTACGAGTTTATCGCCAACGCTGAAATCGTCGAAGACGAACCGCTGTTCGCAGCGTTCGAGGACGAGTCCAACGAGGCGAACTAAGCCTATGCCCGGTCGACGTAGCACGGCGAAGGGTAAAAAGTTTTGGCAGGAGGTTTCCTCATGCCGAGCATAGACGCCCTCGCCGATCGCTTGTCGGCGTACCTCGGCCCGGACCAGGTCAATCTGGTCCGCCGGGCGTACTTCTACGCAGAACAAGCCCACGACGGCCAACGCCGACGCAGCGGCGAGCCTTATGTCACGCACCCGCTGGCAGTGGCAAATATCCTTGCCGACATGCATATGGACCATCAGAGCCTGATGGCGGCCATGCTGCATGACGTGATTGAAGACACCGGTATTGCCAAGGAAGCGCTGGTAGCGCAGTTCGGCGAAACCGTGGCCGACCTGGTCGATGGAGTCAGCAAGCTGACTCAGATGAACTTCGAAACCAAGGCCGAAGCCCAGGCTGAAAACTTCCAGAAGATGGCCATGGCCATGGCACGCGATATCCGCGTGATCCTGGTGAAGCTGGCTGACCGTCTGCACAACATGCGCACCCTCGAAGTGCTGTCCGGCGAAAAACGCCGACGGATTGCCAAGGAAACCCTGGAAATCTACGCACCCATCGCCAATCGGCTGGGCATGCACAGCATTCGTATCGAATTCGAAGACCTCGGTTTCAAGGCGATGTACCCGATGCGCTCCGCGCGCATTTATCAGGCGGTCAAACGCGCCCGGGGCAATCGCAAGGAAATCGTCAACAAAATTGAAGAATCGCTCAGCCACTGCCTGGCCATCGATGGCATTCAGGGCGAAGTCAGCGGTCGTCAAAAGCATATCTACGGCATCTACAAGAAGATGCGCGGCAAACGCCGGGCTTTTAACGAGATCATGGATGTTTACGCATTCCGGATCATCGTCGACAAGGTCGACACCTGCTACCGCGTGCTGGGCGCTGTACATAATTTGTACAAGCCCCTGCCGGGCCGGTTCAAGGACTACATCGCCATTCCCAAGGCCAACGGCTACCAGTCGTTGCATACCACGCTGTTTGGCATGCATGGCGTACCGATCGAGATCCAGATCCGTACCCGTGAAATGGAAGAAATGGCCAACAACGGCATCGCCGCCCACTGGCTTTACAAGTCCAGTGGCGACGAGCAGCACACGGGCACCCACGCCCGGGCGCGGCAATGGGTCAAGGGCGTGCTGGAAATGCAGCAACGCGCCGGCAACTCCCTCGAATTTATCGAAAGCGTGAAGATCGACCTGTTCCCGGACGAGGTCTACGTGTTTACGCCCAAAGGACGGATCATGGAGCTGCCCAAAGGCTCCACGGCCGTCGACTTTGCCTACGCGGTGCACACCGACGTGGGCAACAGCTGCATCGCCTGTCGCATCAACCGGCGTCTCGCACCGCTGTCCGAGCCGCTGCAAAGCGGCTCCACGGTCGAGATCGTCAGCGCTCCCGGCGCCCGCCCCAACCCGGCCTGGCTTAACTTTGTGGTCACCGGCAAGGCGCGTACCCATATTCGCCATGCGCTCAAGCTGCAACGCCGTTCCGAGTCGGTCAACCTGGGCGAACGCCTGCTCAACAAGGTGCTTAACGGCTTCAACAGCGCGCTGGACAAGATCCCGGCCGAACGCGTTCAGGCCATGCTCCAGGAGTACCGCCTGGAGCAGATCGAAGACCTGCTCGAAGATATCGGCCTCGGCAATCGCATGGCCTACGTGGTGGCCCGACGCCTGCTGGGCGAAGGCGAAGCATTGCCGAGCCCGGAAGGCCCGCTGGCGATTCGCGGCACCGAAGGCCTGGTGCTCAGCTACGCCAAATGCTGTACGCCGATCCCGGGGGATCCGATCGTTGGCCATTTGTCCGCAGGCAAAGGCATGGTCGTGCACCTGGACAACTGCCGCAATATCAGTGAAATCCGCCACAACCCCGAAAAGTGCATTCAGCTGTCGTGGGCCAAGGACGTTACCGGCGAGTTCAACGTTGAATTGCGCGTCGAACTGGAACACCAGCGCGGCCTGATTGCGCTGCTGGCCAGCAGCGTCAACGCTGCCGACGGCAATATCGAAAAGATCAGCATGGACGAACGCGATGGTCGCATCAGCGTGGTCCAACTGGTGGTCAGCGTACACGACCGTGTACACCTGGCCCGCGTGATCAAAAAACTGCGCGCCCTTACCGGGGTTATCCGCATCACTCGCATGCGTGCGTAGCCATCTAATTACAAGGAGTCACCCATGTCCAAGACTGTTATCACCAGCGACAAGGCACCTGCTGCAATCGGTACTTATTCTCAGGCGATCAAAGCTGGCAATACTGTCTACATGTCCGGTCAAATCCCGCTGGACCCAAAAACCATGGAACTGGTTGAAGGCTTTGAAGCCCAGACCATCCAGGTTTTCGAAAACCTGAAGTCGGTCGCTGAAGCCGCAGGCGGTTCGTTCAAGGACATCGTCAAGCTGAACATCTTCCTGACTGACCTGAGCCACTTCGCCAAGGTCAACGAGATCATGGGCACCTACTTCGAACAACCCTATCCGGCTCGCGCCGCCATTGGCGTTGCTGCACTGCCAAAGGGCTCGCAGGTAGAAATGGACGCTATTCTGGTTATTGAGTAACGCCCTCGGCGCAGCGTCTTCATGCTGCGCCACCCCCCGCTCTTCCCGGCTTCAAAAGGATTCCACCATGCGCAAAGCGCTAGTGTTGTCACTGCTCTCCATTGTTTTGGGTGGTTGTGCCAGCGAACCCGCCCCCCGTGATATCAGTGGCATCTGGATAAATCAGGCAGCAATAGATGAAGCGGCCAAGGGTGGCGGCCTGCTTGACGCCTTGTCGTCGTCAGGGCCAACCCTGGAATGGAGCATCGACGCCAAAAACGCCAAGGCCACCTGGCGAAGCAGCTTTGAGCGGGACGAGGGTACGCTGGTGCCTGATGGCAGCGCGTCGTGGAAGGTCAATTTCTATGGCGGTGAGAATACTGACCTGAAGCTCGAAGGCTCTGAATTAATACAGTCAGCGACTGAATTCTTTCCGCGGCAGGCGTTCGTACGTCCAGCTCAAAGTGATGTCGGTGAAGTTTCCCGGGGCACAAATGCAGATTTGTTCAAATCGGTGCATTTTGAGCAGGCACTCAAGTCAGCCTATCTTGGGGGCGAATGGCGCGTACTGAGTGGTGCAGGTCAGGGTGCCAAGGTGACATTCTCGCCCAAGGGGCAAGTCAGTGGATTGCCTGGCATCAATGGCTATGAGCTGTGCCTGGGAGGTGACTGCGCCACTATGAGCGGCGGTTTGGACAGCCTCTGGCTTCAGCAGGGGGAAATGGGCGCAGCGCATATTTTTGTGCGCAAAGGCCGCACACTTGAAATCTTCGAGGCGGTGGACGTCTCAGCGCCCGACGAAATGCCCCAGTTCTACCCGGGCAAGCGTGAGTGGGCGCTGGAGAAGCTGTAAGCCAACCAAACGCCCGCTCCCACAAGACAACTCTCAGGCCTGCTCCCCCAAAATCGCAGCATAGCCCTCGCGATAATTCGAATAGCGCGGCTCCCAGCCAAGCGCCTTGGCGCGGGCATTGCTGCAGCGCTTGCTGCCTGCGCGGCGCACGCTCGCTTCGGCGGCCCATTCGGTAATGCCCAAACGCTCGCGCAACCAGCCCACCACTTCTGCCAGTGGCGCCGGTGCGTTATCCACACCTATATAGCAGTCATCCAGCGCCTTGCCCTGACGATCAGCCTCCAGCAGAAAGGCCAGCAGCCCCGCAGCATCATCGGCATGGATACGGTTGCCATACAGCGGTGGCTCAACCGCCACGCGATAGCCTTTGCGCACTTGCCCCAGCAGCCATTCACGACCCGGCCCGTAGATCCCGGTCAGGCGTACCGCGCTGGCAGCGATGCCACTCTCCAGCGCCACCCGCTCGGCATCCAGGATGATCCGGCCAGAGTAGTTGGTGCTCAGGGCGGGCGATGTTTCGTCGATCCATTCCCCGTCTTTCTGGGCGTAAACGCCACTGCTGGATACAAACAGCAGACGCTTGGGTCGCTGACCATGCTGCTCCAGCCAACTCAGGGTGTTTTTCAGGCCGTCTACATATGCCGCCTGATAGCCCGCTTCGTCATGTTCGGTCGCCGCCGCGCTGTACACCACGTAGTCAATTTGCCCGGTTGGCCATTGCGTCGGGCATTGCTCGCTGAACAAATCGCCCTCCACACCGATAACGCCCGTGGGTAAACGGTCAATGGAGCGGCGCAGGCCGTAGACCTGCCAATCCTGGTCGAGCAGTTGAGTCGCCAGACGGCTGCCGACATCACCGCATCCGACGATCAATACAGAGGCTTTGGGCATCGCAAAAATCCTAATGAAAAGTTACAAAAAGACGTAATTTGGCACGACCAAAGTCGTGACTTCCGAAAAAAACAGATGCTATTGCTTTTGTTAACAAGAATTACTTGCAATAATAACCCATCATTTTGCCCTTGGTCTTACAACGCGTTGTAGGGCATTACCTCATTACTTTTCTCAGGTCCGGCTAGCATGACACGCAATCATCCCACCGCTTCGCCAACCCAGCCTTCGAGCCCTGCACGCGTCTGGCGTGGGGTTGCGGCGCTGATGTTCAGCTTGATGTTGGCACCTGTTGCGGCATTTGCCGACGAGCCTGCTGCCCCGGCCGTGCACGCGGCCACTGAAGCAGCTGCC
Source organism: Pseudomonas sp. CCC4.1 (assembly GCF_035019225.1). NCBI lineage: Bacteria > Pseudomonadati > Pseudomonadota > Gammaproteobacteria > Pseudomonadales > Pseudomonadaceae > Pseudomonas > Pseudomonas sp. CCC4.1. The sequence goes on from NZ_JASJWL010000003.1 coordinate 113,388, forward strand.
CCGGCACCTGTTGCTGCACCGGGTACGACTGATCCTACACTGGTTGAAGGCGCTGCTGCGCCAGCCGATAACGCGCCGCAAATAGTCGCCGAAGAAGACAACAGCCTGGGCATGGCCCATGACCTGTCGCCTTGGGGCATGTACAAAAACGCAGACATCATCGTCAAAATCGTAATGATCGGCCTGGCTATTGCTTCGATCATCACCTGGACGATCTGGATTGCCAAAGGCTTTGAAGTCCTGGGTGCCAAGCGTCGTCTGCGCAGTGAAATTGCCCAACTGAAAAAAGCTCGCACCTTGAAAGAAGCCAGCGAGACGGCTGGCAAAGAAGGCACCCTGGCCCACTTGCTGGTGCAGGACGCCCTTGAAGAAATGCGCCTGTCGGCCAACAGCCGTGAAAAAGAAGGCATCAAGGAGCGTGTAAGCTTCCGTCTTGAGCGTCTGGTTGCAGCGTGCGGTCGCAACATGAGCAGCGGCACTGGCGTACTCGCCACCATCGGTTCCACAGCACCGTTCGTCGGTCTGTTCGGTACCGTATGGGGCATCATGAACAGCTTTATCGGCATCGCCAAAACCCAGACCACCAACCTGGCAGTTGTTGCGCCGGGTATTGCCGAAGCCCTGCTGGCCACGGCACTGGGTCTGGTCGCAGCGATCCCTGCGGTAGTGATTTACAACGTCTTCGCCCGCTCCATCACCGGCTACAAGGCCCAGGTGGCGGATGCGTCTGCGGAAGTGTTGCTGTTGGTTAGCCGTGACCTCGATCACCTGCCGCCCGAGCGCAGCTCGCAACCGCACATGGTGAAAGTGGGGTAATCGGCCATGGGCCTGCATTTAAAAGAAGGCGATGACGATCTCGCCGAAAACCATGAAATCAACGTCACCCCCTTTATTGACGTGATGCTGGTACTGCTGATCATCTTTATGGTGGCAGCACCGCTGGCCACTGTGGATATCAAGGTTGACTTGCCTGCTTCCAGCGCCAAACCGGCGCCTCGCCCTGAGAAACCGGTGTTCCTCAGCGTCAAGGCTGATCAGCGCCTGTACCTGGGCGAAGAGCCGGTCACGGTTGAAGCCCTGGGCCCGACCCTGGATGCCAGGACCCACAACAACAAAGACACGACGATCTTCTTCCAGGCCGACAAGGGCGTGGACTACGGTGACCTGATGAGCGTGATGGATGCTTTGCGCGCAGCGGGTTATTTGAAGGTGGGTCTGGTCGGACTTGAGACGGCAGCCAAGAAATGACCATAGCGCGCCAAAAGATGACGCGTTACGCAATCAGCCTGGCCGCGGTGTTGGCCATCCATGCAGTGGCCGTGATTCTGGCCCTGCAATGGTCCAACCCGCGCGCTATCGAACTTCCGCCGCAAGCGATGATGGTTGACCTGGCGCCGTTGCCAGCACCGCCACCGCCAGCACCGCCCAAAGTGGTGACACCGCCACAACCCCCGGCGCCGGTGGAAGAGTTGCCGATACCCAAGCTGGCCGAAGCGCCCAAGCCGAAGATTTCTGTACCCAAACCGGTCAAGCCCAAGCAAAAGCCTCAACCGCCCAAGCCTGTGGAAAAACCGGACCCGGTCAAAGAGAAACCTTCAGAAGAGAAACCGAGCGACGCAACGCCGACCAAAAATACCAGCGAGAAATCCGCTGCACCGGCACCGGGGCCGTCGGCGCAACAACTGGCGGCCAAGGCCAGTTGGGAAGGCACTTTGCTCAGTCACCTGGGCAAGTACAAAAAGTACCCGCCTGCTGCGCAATCCCGTGGCAAGGAAGGCTTGAACCGTCTGCGCTTCGTGGTAGACGCCGAAGGCAAGGTACTGTCCTACGAACTGGTAGGGCGCTCTGGCAACGCCGATCTGGACCGGGCCACCCTGGAAATGATTCGCCGGGCACAACCCTTGCCCAAGCCGCCGCCTGAAATGCTGACCAATGGCAGCATCGAGATCGTGGCACCCTTCGTTTATTCCATCGATAAACGTCGGCGCTAACACCACAAAGGGCACCTCAGGGTGCCCTTTGTGCATCTGCGGTCTGGATAAAAAACCAGTCATACCTTGATTGGCTACTGTAGCTCTGAGGGTAATGTCTGATAACGTGCGTCTATCGATTGCAGCCGCTATGCTTGGCCCGCAACCACAGGGACGCACGCTATGACGCTTACAGAATTACGCTACATCGTTACCCTCGCCCAAGAGCAGCACTTCGGCCACGCCGCCGAGCGCTGCCATGTCAGCCAGCCGACCCTGTCGGTGGGTGTGAAAAAACTGGAAGACGAACTCGGTGTGCTGATTTTCGAGCGCAGCAAAAGTGCCGTGCGTGTAACCCCCGTGGGCGAAGCCATCGTGGCCCAGGCGCAAAAGGTGCTGGAGCAGGCCCAGGGCATTCGCGAACTGGCTCAGGCCGGCAAGAACCAGCTGACCGCTCCGCTTAAAGTAGGCGCGATCTATACCGTGGGTCCGTATCTGTTCCCGCATCTGATCCCGCAACTGCACCGGGTTGCCCCGCAGATGCCGTTGTATATCGAAGAAAACTTCACCCATGTGCTGCGCGACAAACTGCGCAACGGCGAGCTGGATGCAATCATCATCGCCCTGCCGTTCCAGGAAGCCGACGTGCTGACCATGCCGCTGTATGACGAGCCGTTTTACGTGCTCATGCCCAGCGAGCACCCGTGGACCAAAAAAGACACCATCGACGCCAGCCTGCTCAACGACAAGAGCCTGCTGTTGCTGGGCGAAGGTCACTGCTTCCGCGATCAGGTGCTGGAAGCCTGCCCGACTGTGGCCAAAGGCAATGATGGCGCCATGCACACCACGGTCGAATCCAGCTCGCTGGAAACCATCCGCCACATGGTCGCTTCCGGCCTGGGTATCTCGATCCTGCCGTTGTCGGCTGTCGACAGTCATCACTATGCCCCGGGCATCCTGGCTGTGCGTCCGCTGACCCCGCCGGTACCGTTCCGCACCGTTGCCATCGCCTGGCGCGCCAGCTTCCCGCGGCCAAAGGCGATTGAAATCCTCGCAGACTCGATCCGCCTGTGCTCGGTGGCCAAGCCGCCTGCCGCGACCTAAGTGCCACTGCAATGACCGAGTTGTCGAAAGTGTCGGTCACCGCGCTCAAGGGCGTCGGTGAGGCCATGGCCGAAAAATTGGCCAAGGTCGGACTGGAAAACGTCCAGGACGTGCTGTTCCATTTGCCGTTGCGCTATCAGGACCGCACCCGCGTTGTCCCGATTGGCGCTTTGCGCCCCGGTCAGGATGCCGTTGTCGAGGGCCGGGTCATTGGCGCCGACGTGGTCATGGGCAAGCGCCGCAGCTTGCTGGTGCGCATCAACGATGGCACCGGCGGCCTGAGTCTGCGCTTCTACCACTTCAGCAATGCGCAGAAGGAAAGCCTCAAACGTGGCACCGAAGTGCGCTGCTATGGCGAAGCCCGCCCCGGCGCTTCGGGACTGGAGATCTACCATCCCGAATACCGCGCCATTACCGGCGACGAACCGCCACCTGTCGACACCACGCTGACGCCCATCTACCCCACCACCGAAGGCCTGACCCAACAGCGCCTGCGTCAGCTCAGCCAGCAAAGCCTGGCCATGCTCGGCCCGCGCAGCCTGCCCGACTGGTTGCCGCCGGAGCTGGCCAAGGACTATCAACTGGCCCCGCTGGATGAAGCCATTCGCTATCTGCATCAGCCGCCTGCCAATGCTGATGTTGAAGAACTCGCCCTGGGCCATCACTGGGCCCAGCACCGCCTGGCCTTTGAGGAGCTGCTGACTCACCAGCTGTCGCAACAGCGACTGCGCGAGAGCCTGCGTTCACAACAAGCCCCGGCGTTGCCCAAGGCGAAAAAACTGCCAGTGCAGTTCCTCGCCAATCTGGGTTTCCCGCCGACGGGCGCGCAGACCCGGGTTGGCAACGAGATTGCCTACGACCTCAGTCAGCCCGAACCCATGTTGCGCCTGATTCAGGGCGACGTGGGCTCCGGCAAGACCGTGGTTGCGGCGATGGCAGCGTTACAAGCACTTGAGGCGGGTTATCAGGTTGCCCTGATGGCCCCCACGGAAATCCTCGCCGAGCAGCACTTCATCAACTTCAAGCGCTGGCTCGAGCCTTTGGGCCTTGAAGTGGCGTGGCTGGCCGGCAAGCTCAAGGGCAAGGCCCGGGTCAGTGCGCTGGAGCAAATCGCCAGCGGCGTACCGATGGTGGTCGGTACCCATGCTCTGTTCCAGGACAACGTGCAGTTCAAAAACCTGGCGCTGGTGATCATCGACGAACAGCACCGCTTTGGCGTGCAGCAACGTCTGGCCCTGCGCAACAAGGGCGTGGGCGGGGTGATGTGCCCGCACCAGCTGATCATGACTGCCACGCCGATCCCGCGCACCCTGGCCATGAGCGCCTATGCCGACCTCGACACCTCGATCCTCGACGAGCTGCCGCCGGGCCGTACTCCGGTTAATACGGTACTGGTGGTCGATACGCGGCGTCTCGAAGTGATCGAGCGGGTGCGCGCCGCCTGCGCTGAAGGGCGCCAGGCGTATTGGGTGTGCACCCTGATCGAAGAGTCTGAAGAAATGACCTGCCAGGCTGCCGAAACCACCTTTGAAGACCTCTCCAGCGCCTTGGGTGAGCTGCGCGTCGGGTTGATTCACGGGCGAATGAAGCCCGCTGAAAAAGCTGAAGTCATGGCGCGCTTCAAGGCTGGCGAGCTGCAATTGCTCGTGGCCACCACGGTGATTGAGGTGGGCGTCGACGTGCCCAACTCAAGCTTGATGATCATCGAAAACCCCGAGCGCCTCGGCCTGTCCCAGCTGCACCAGTTGCGCGGTCGCGTGGGCCGGGGCAGCGCCGTCAGCCATTGCGTGCTGCTGTATCACCCGCCGCTGTCACAAATCGGCCGTCAGCGCCTGGGCATCATGCGCGAGACCAACGATGGCTTTGTGATCGCCGAAAAAGACCTCGAACTGCGCGGCCCCGGCGAAATGCTCGGCACCCGCCAGACCGGTCTTCTGCAATTCAAGGTCGCCGACCTGATGCGCGATGCCGACCTGCTGCCCGCCGTGCGCGAGGCCGCCCAGGCGTTGATCGAACGCTGGCCGAGCCATGTCAGCCCCCTGCTTGATCGCTGGCTGCGCCACGGTCAGCAATATGGTCAGGTGTAAAAGACCATTCAGTAAATGGCCCGGCGGCCGATCAAGAGCTAATCAAAATCAAGTTGTACAGAACGGATGCAGACCATGACTGAAGTTGCCAGTGCCCTTGTTGCTGCGAGCACGCCGTCCGTTATCGGGCGCTTGCTCGGTGACCTGGCTGTTGCCTATCGCAAAGTCCCGGATCACCCGGGGCTCGACCCTGCGCGCAAGGTGCACGCCGTACTGCTCGACGATTCGATCGGTCCCCTGCTGGTGCTGTTCACCCAGAATCATTTACTTGATCTGAACCGTCTGGCCGACTTGACCGGGCGGCGCATGACCGCCGTTGCGCCGGAGCGCCTGCAGGTCTTGCTGGACAAGCATGGCCTGAGCCAGCTGCCGGGCTTGCCGGCGCTGGTCAACTCGCCCTGCCTGTACGAAGAACACTTGCTGCAACAACCCTCGCTGCTAATCAGCACGGGTGAACCGGGCCTGTGGCTGGAGATTGCCCAGCAAGACTTCAAGCCCCTGCTCAAAAACGCCAGCGCCGGCCGTTTTGGCGAGCCCTTGGGCGCCATCACACCTGATCTCGGCGGGGACGATGGCGAGGCCATCACCCGGGCAGTGCAGGCCTTCACGGCGCGGCGCATCCAGCAGCGGCTGGAGGCCACCATCGAACTGCCACCGCTGTCCGAGAGCGTGCGCAGAATCATGCGGCTGCGCTCCGCCCCTGACGTAACCATCGATGAAATCACCAGCGTGGTGGAAACTGACCCGGCGCTGGCGGCGCAGGTCATGAGCTGGGCCTCGTCATCGTTTTACGCCTCGCAGAGCAAGATTCGCTCGGTCGAAGACGCCATTGTGCGCGTGCTGGGGGTTGATCTGGTGATCAACCTGGCACTCAGCCTGTCGCTGGGCAAAACCCTGAGCCTGCCCAAGGACCATCCGCAATCGAGCACTCCTTACTGGCAGCAGTCGATCTACACCGCGGCGGTGATTGAAGGGCTGACCCGGGCCATGCCTCGGGAGCAGCGCCCCGAAGTCGGCATGACTTACCTGGGCGGGTTGCTGCACAATTTTGGTTACCTGCTGCTGGCCCATGTATTTCCGCCGCATTTTTCGCTGATCTGCCGGCATCTTGAGGTAAACCCCCACGTCAGCCACAGCCTGATCGAGCAGCACCTGTTGGGTATCAGCCGTGAACAGATGGGCGCCTGGCTGATGCGCTTTTGGGGGATGCCGGATGAGTTGGCGATTGCCGTACGCTATCAACACGACCCGGCTTATGTGGGGGTGGATGCGCAGTATCCGAACCTGGTGTGTGTGGCGCTGGGCTTGCTGCGCAGCCGCGGAGTCGGTCACGGTGCGTGTGCGCCGTTGCCGGATGCGTTGTTCGAGCGTCTTGGCGTGCCACGAGAAAAGGCTGAGGCGGTGGTGGGCAAAGTATTGGAGGCTGAAGTGTTGCTGCGCGAGATGGCAGCGCAGTTCGGTCAGGCTTGAATAGCTAAAAGCACAAGCCCCATCCCTCTCCCTCTCGGAGAGGGCTAGGGTGAGGGGCTCTTGATCTTAAGCCTTGGCCTTTTTACGCGGCTTGAGGTACTTGGTCAGGCCCTGGAACCAGATCACCAGCGCCGGGTTGCCCTTGATCTGAATCGACTTGTCCTGAATCCCTGTCATGAACGCCAGTTGCTTGTTCTTCGCCTGCAGCGTAGCGAAGCCGTAGGCGGCATCTTTAAAGGCGATGGCAAACGCCGGCTCGGGGTACAGGCCGCCGTGGCTGGTGATGCGCTGGTCTTTGACCTTGAAATGACGGGCCACTTTGCCGTCGAGGGTTTGCAGCTGGAACACCAGATCCTTGTCCACCAATTGTTGCTGGAAAGCAGGATTGTTGCGGCTGGCTTTGCCCATCAAAAAGCCCAGCATCCAGAGCAGAAAACGAAATTTCATGTACGCGGCCTCGGGGAAATAAAAAATGGCCGGCGCAGTGTAACGATTTGAGCGAAGAACGCCATATTTCTGCAGAGTTAGGCGTAGATGGGCTAGGTTTTGCCACTTATGGCCGCACAATCGGCCCGTGTTTTCTCAAGAACGGGCCGCTGGCAAGGCCAGCTTGCCCATTCTTCATGTAGCCCGTGCCTTAAGGATTCACGCTGTCCTTGAGGAATTTGCCCGGTTTGAACGCCACCGTGTTGCTGGCCTTGATGGTGACCGGCTGGCCGGTTTGCGGGTTTTGCCCCGTACGGGCACCGCGGTGGCGCTGGATAAAGGTGCCAAAGCCGACCAGCGTGACGCTGTCCTTGCGATGCAGGGCCTGGGTGATTTCTTCCAGCACCGCATTGAGAACGCGGTTGGCTTGTTCTTTGGTTAGGTCAGCCTTTTCAGCGATAGCTGCGGCGAGATCGGGTTTACGCATGATGAAGCCTCATTGACGGTTTTTTGTTGTTATGTCCGTGCTGCTCTCTACGGAACAGCGCCCAAGGCGCCGCAGGCTCTAAACTGCGGCAGACCCGTGTGAGAATGGCACGCGACCAAGGTCGGCGCCAGCCTCTGCACAGGCTTTGTTGAGTCAAGGCAATGGCATATGCGACAGAATGAGCCGCTTTTACGCCAAAAGTGCAGGCAGCTCTTTGTTTAGCGCGAGTTTTTCTCGAACAGCCTCACCCGTCAGCGCATAACCGAGCAACTTGCCGTCTGCGTCGCGGCACAGCGCCTTGATATCGGCGCCCTGGCCTTCCACGGTCCACACACCCTCGTAGCCACGCGGCACAGGTGACACCACCAGCGGGCAAACCGGGGTTTTCACCGTAATGGGCATGGCTCCGTAACTGACCGCGGTCGGGTTGCCTGCCAGGGTTTGCGCCAGCGCCCGGGCGCAACTCATCAACGGCATCACATACAGCAGGTTAAGGCCGTCGACCTCGGCACAATCGCCCAGCGCGTAGATATGGGAGTGAGAGGTTTTAAGCTGACGATCCACCTCAACCCCGCGATTGACCTTGATCCCCGCAGCGGCGGCCATATCAATGCGAGGGCGCAAACCGATGGCGGACACCACCACATCGCACGGAACGACACTGCCATCCGACAAATGCGCCTCGAGGCCGCTGTCGGTACGTTGCAGGCGGGTCAACACCGGGCCCAGATGAAAGCGTGCGCCCAGGCTTTCGAGGCCAGCCTGCACCGCCGCTGCAGCAGCGGGGTGTAAAAGGGTAGGCATCACTTGCTCGCAGGGCGCGACCAGATCGACCTCATAACCGCCTGCGATCAGATCGTTGGCAAATTCGCAGCCGATCAGCCCCGCGCCCAGGATCAGGACGCGGCGTTTACCTGCGGCAGCTGCGCGAAAACGCGCGTAGTCTTCCAGGTCATTGATCGGGAAGATCGCATCCTGGGCGTCGCCCTCCACCGGGACCTGCACCGTTTGCGCACCCCAGGCCAGCACCAGGTCACGATAGGGCACCGCCTCTTCACCGATCCACAATTGCTTGTGGCCCGGGTCGATACCGCTGATGCGGGTATGGATACGCACCTGGGCCTTGAGCTGCTCGGCCATCGCCTCGGGCGTGGCCATGCTCAGGCCGTCAGCCTCTTTGTTTTTGCCAAAGCCGGTAGACAGCATTGGCTTGGAGTAAGAGCGCCCGTCATCGGAGGTGATCAACAGCAGCGGGGTTTCGCTGTCCAGCTTGCGAAACTCACGGGCCAGGTTATAGCCGGCCAGCCCGGTGCCAACGATCACGACAGGTGCGTTCATGCCAATCTCCAGAAGTTGAATCAGGTTTTAAAAGGGTTGATCAGTTGATTTCAATCATCTCGAAATCCATTTTACCGACGCCACAATCCGGGCACAGCCAGTCTTCAGGTACGTCCTGCCACAGGGTACCGGGGGCGATGCCATCATCCGGCCAGCCGTCGGCTTCGTTATAAATCAGTCCACATACAATGCATTGCCACTTCTTCATCTGGGTATTTCCTAAAGGTTCAGGCTTGGACAAGGCCACGGACTTATCAACAGGCGCCGTGTTACTCGTCAAATTCAGGGCGTTTTGTACTGATGACCACCCGCAGATGCAAGCACCAATACGGGCAAAAGTCCCTTGGACGCTCATTCGAGGATCCGCGTGATAAGCTCGCCGACCTCAATGGCTGCCAATTATGACCCACCGTGCCGCACATAACTTCTCCGCTTATCCCCCCTGTCTGGCTTGAACAAGGCCAACTTCCTGCGCTGCCTGACACACAGACCCTGGACTGGCTATTTGACGAGGGCTCTCTGACTCGGCGTCTCACTGCAATTTCAGATAATGCCTTCAGCGTGCTTCCACTTTATGAAGGTTGGCAAGTACTGCGCCCGGATGAATGCGCTGCGTTGGACCTGCCTGAAGGCGTTCAGGGCTGGGTGCGCGAAGTGTATTTGCGCGGGCACGGTGAGCCTTGGGTGTTTGCACGCAGTGTCGCGGGTAAAAGCTCACTGCAAGAGGGTGGCCTGAACATGGACGAACTGGGCAACCGCTCGCTGGGGGAGTTGCTGTTCAGCGACCAGGCCTTTGAGCGCGGAGCCCTGCAGGTGTGCCACTACCCGCGTAACTGGTTGCCGCAGGCTGATCAGGTCGATCACCTGTGGGCACGCCGCTCGCGCTTTGTGCGTGGCAAACTGAGCGTGCTGGTGGCCGAAGTGTTTTTACCCAAACTGTGGGCCGCCCTCGGTGCCCGGTCGGAGAACAATTGATGTACACGCGCCTGCTCAAATCACTCAACCGTTTCAACCCCCGTGCCTGGGACTTTATCCAGCTGACCCGCATGGACAAGCCCATCGGCATCTACCTGCTGCTGTGGCCGACCTTGTGGGCATTGTGGGTGGCCGCCAAAGGCGTACCCTCGCTGGGTAACCTGCTGATTTTTGTCTTAGGCGTGGTATTGACCCGTGCTGCCGGCTGCGTGATCAACGACTTTGCCGACCGCAAGGTGGATGGTCATGTCAAACGAACAGAACAACGGCCTATGGCCAGTGGCAAAATCAGCAGCAAAGAAGCCCTGGTGTTCTTTGCGCTGTTGATGGGGGTCAGCTTCCTGCTGGTGCTGTGCACCAATGCTCCGACCATCTGGCTTTCATTTGGCGCGCTGGCACTGGCGGCCACTTACCCGTTCATGAAGCGCTACACCTACTACCCGCAAGTGGTGCTGGGCGCAGCGTTCTCGTGGGGCATACCGATGGCCTTTACGGCCGAGACCGGCAGCCTGCCGGCTGCGGCCTGGCTGCTGTACATCGCCAACCTGCTGTGGACAGTGGCCTACGACACCTACTACGCCATGACCGACCGCGAAGATGATCTCAAGATCGGGGTTAAATCCACCGCCATCCTGTTTGGCGATGCCGACCGCGTGATCATCCTCAGCCTGCAGGGTCTGGCCCTGGGTTGCCTGCTGCTGGCAGGGTCGCACTTTGAGCTGGGCGGCTGGTTCCACCTTGGCCTGCTGGCGGCGGCGGGCTGTTTTGTGTGGGAATTCTGGTACACCCGCGACCGTGATCCGCAGCGCTGCTTCAAGGCCTTCCTGCACAACCACTGGGCAGGGTTGGCGATTTTTGTGGGGATCGTGCTCAATTATGCGGTGGCTTGAGCCCCTGCCCCGCGAGTTTTTTCAACGCTGACCCAACCCCTGTGGGAGCGGGCTTGCTCGCGATGCGGACAGCGCGGTGGCGCTGCAAGACCGCGACGATCCAGTCGCGAGCAAGCCCGCTCCCACATCGGCCTTACCCCGCTGGCACCAGCCGCAAGGTGCTGCGGGTATTGAGCTGGATTTCGTTTTCGTCCATATGCGGTTTGTCGTAATCACCCTCGATGTAGGACTCGGCCTGGTCGCGGTAGTGCTTGTCGAACGGCACGCCACTTTGCCCGACCGGGTTGATGGTCAGCCCGTGGGACGGCTCGGCAAAGTCGATCAGGCGCCGGGTAGACGGGCCGTAGCTCACTGGCCACGGGGCATTGCCCAGTTTGGCGCTGAGGTTGTTGGGCACTTCGTGGCCGCCGGGGGCGGCGAAGGGGCCGACGTTGAGCAGCCAGTCCAGGGGCTTTTGCCGCCCCAGCGGGTGTTCATGGGTCAGGGTGTGGGCCACGCCCCAGCGCCATTGCCCGGGGTCGTCACCCAGGGTGGCCTTCAAATGGGCGATGCTGGCCTGCCACGCCACCTTGACCGTATCGGCGCGGGTTTCTGTGCGCGCGGTGCTGCGGTTGTCCCACCACAGTGAATCCGGGCTGGCCGCAAGGCGCGGCAAGGCAGCATCGATCACACGCGTAGTCAGCATGGCATCAAAAAAACTGTCGCCCAGTTTGTCGCGCATGGTGGCCTCTGTGAGGCTGTACAAAAACTGGTTGAACAAGGTCGCCGCAGTTGAGTCCAGCGGATAATCGCCCTTCCACTGTGCCAGTTGCTCCACCAGTTTGCGTTCGCCCGGGTCCGTGACCACTTCGCGCAGCACCGGCAACAGGGGCTTGAGCACACGCTGCGCGTAGCCCGTGGCAGTCCCCAACTGCAAGGCCTGGCTGTTTTTCAGGTTCCACTTCACGCTGGCATCGCTGAGCTGGCGATCAAGCTGCTGGCCGCGATCGGCCAGGTTGTAATAACCGGGAATCTCGATGCCGGCAGGCGACAGCGGCTGAAAGTTGGCCGACACGATATAGCCCCGCGCCGGGTTTTCTTCCTGGGGGTTGGCGCTGAACGGGTAAAAACCGTCTTTGTCGGCCTGTGCTGTGCCGCCGTCGAGGATAAACGCCGGATTGACTCCGGCCGGGCGCTTGGGCAGTTGCGCCGCTGCCCACCAGCCGATATCACCTTTGGCGTTTGCCCACACCAGATTCAGACCGGGCGCCTGAATATAGGTCGCAGCGGTACGCGCCTTGCTCAGGCTGTCAGCACGGTTGAGCTGGTAGAAGCCTTCGAGGATCGGGTTCTTGCTCTCCAGGAAGCCCCACCACATGGCAATCGGCGTGTTGCCCGCGGTAGCGCCCAACACGTCATTGATAATCGGCCCGTGGGGCGACTGGCGCAGAGTGAGGGTCACCGGCGCCTCGCCCTTGACGGCAATCTGCTGTTCGCTGCGGGTCATGTCGACCCATTGGCCGTGATACCAGACCTGATTGGGGTTATCGGGGTTGGTCTTCTCGGCGATCAGGTCCAGATCGTCGTTCTGGAACATGGTCAGGCTCCAGCCAAAATCGGGGTTGTTGCCCAGAAAAGCGAACGGCACCAGCGCCTGATGGTAGCCATACAGGTCGAAATCCGGTGCCGACAGCTGCGCTTCGTACCACACAGACGGTGCCGCAAAACGGATATGCGGGTCACCCGCCAGCAGTGGCTTGCCACTTTGTGTGCGTTTGCCTGACACCACCCAGGCGTTGCTGCCTTCAAACTGCGGCAAGCCCGCCTGGCTCAGGGCCTGATCGCTCAGTTGGGCCAGCGCCCCCAGGGTTTCCCAGTCGCTGGCCGCCAGTGCAGGAGACAATACGCCCTCGGGCTGCCAGTCGAGGTCGAAGATTTTCAGGTAATCGCTGCCCAGTTGGTCACGTATATAGGTCAGCAGCGGTTCGGTACGAAAGCCGGCGGCAAAGCTGTAAGCCATGTAGCCGGCGACACTGATGGTATCTTCGCCGGTAAAGGGCCGGGGGGCGATGCCCAGCAGGTCGAACTCCACGGGTTTGGGGTTGTTGGCCTGGTATTGATTGATCCCGTCCAGGTACGCCTGCAAGGCCAGAAATGACGGGGACTGGTGATCCAGCTCAGTCAAGTAACTCGCAGCCCGCTCACGGATGCGCAGGCTGCGAAAAAGCTTGTCGGTATCGACCAGCTTGGGGCCCAGCACCTCGGCCAGTTCGCCCCGGGCGAGGCGGCGCATGATCTCCATCTGAAACAGCCGGTCTTGTGCCTGAACGTAGCCCAGGGCCCGGTACATATCCGCCTGGTTGCCTGCACGAATATGCGGCACACCGCGCTCGTCATAACGCACCGTGACCGGCCCCTGCAACGCTGCAAGCGCCACTTGCCCCTGGCGTACGGGCAGTTTGCTCTGCACGTACCAGGCCCCGCCGCCTGCAAGGACGACAATGGCAACGGCGATAACGGTCAGGCTGCGATTCATGAAGCAACTCCTTGTTCTGGTCGTACGCGCCGGGGCGATATCAGTGGGCGGCGCTTTTATCTTGCCAGGAGCAGTAACAGCCCACCGCCATGGTATGGGTGGCCTTGACCGGGCGACCTTCGCTCAGGGCTTGCAGGATGGGTTCTATGAAACTGTTGCTGGCGTTGCAGGTGGCCCCTTCGCTGTAGGGGCCAAAGTAGGCCAGTTGGCCACTGCGGTCCCAGATGGCCACGGCCGGGCTGGCACTCAGATGCTCGGCGCCGGGCAGGCTGGCCAGCGCCTTGATCGCGCCCAGGGTGGCGGGTAATTGACCGTGAGTGCCGGGCTTTTGCAGTGAGTAGAATTCGACGCCTTGGGGCGCGTAATGAGCCAGCAGCTCGCTGAGGTGCTGCTGGTTGCCAACGTTGCAGGGGCACGCCGGGTCCCAGAAGTGCACCACGCGAATGGCACCCGGACCCGACAGTTCGGCGGGCAGGCTCAGTACATCTCCGGAGAACAAAGCGGCCTGATCACTGAAGGCACGGATATAGCGGCCCTGGAACCAGTCGTAGGCCGTCCACAACCCCACCGCGCAGATCAGCGTCAGCAGGCAGGCCAACAGGGTTTTGAACGGGGGCACCGGCATTGGAAAGCTCCTTGAAGGCCGCGTAGCTTGCCATGCTTGACCTGACAGATGAATATTGAAGGTCTATAAAGCCTGTTTTGCGCGCCTGCGCCCTGTCTGGAAGCCTCTATGCCTGCCCTGTTTTCTCCCGATTCCTTGCGCGCCAGCCTGCAGCCGCTGGCGGCGGGCCAGCCATTATCGAGTGAAGCCCTGGCGTATCAGCGTTATTACGGTCTGGATTTTCCCCATCGTCAGGCGCCAGTCAAACGTCAGTTGGGGCGCTTCACTGCGGGGGGTTACGAGATCGTCAGTCAGGTGTGGTGGCCAGCCTCGTCACCCGTGGCGACCTTGTTTGTGATTCACGGGTTTTACGATCATATGGGGCTTTACCGGCATGTGATCGAATGGGGGCTGGACCGCGGTTTTGTAGTGATCGCCTGTGATCTGCCGGGGCACGGGCTGTCCAGTGGCGAGCGGGCCAGTATCGACGATTTCGCGCGGTACCAGGCGGTGCTGCAAGGCCTGTTTATCGAAGCGCAATCATTGCAGTTGCCGCAGCCCTGGCATCTGTGCGGGCAAAGCACGGGGGGAGCGATTGTGCTCGATCACCTGTTGCGCTGCGGTGCGCAAAGCCCGGCACAGGGCCAGGCAATACTGCTTTCGCCCCTGGTGCGACCCAAGGGCTGGAGCTGGTCGAAACTCAGCTACTACCTGCTGCGCCCGTTCGTCAAAGGCATTGCCCGGCGTTTTAGCGAAAACTCCAACGACCCGGCTTTTTTGCCGTTTCTGCAAGCCGACCCTCTGCAACCGGTGCGCTTGCCGACGGCCTGGGTGGGTGCCCTGGCGCGCTGGATCCCGCGAATTGAAGGCGCGGCACCAAGTGCGCGTCAGCCGCTGGTGATTCAGGGTCAGGACGATAAAACGGTGGATTGGCAGCATAACCTTGAGGTGCTCAAGGCCAAGTTCAATCAGCCGCAGACACTGCTGTTGCCTGAAGCCCGGCACCATCTGGCGAATGAAACGCCCGAGATACGTGAGCGATATTTCGCTTTTCTGGACAAGTATTTCTGAGACCCTGAAGGGCGCTGTCCTATGGGTTCAGGTTGGCAGTGCTTTGCCCCACTGCCAGCCCGGCGCGAACCGCTGCCAGGGCTGCTTGATAATAGGTCTTGCCTTCAGGCGATTGCGCAAAGGTAACGAACTCTTCCAGCTCCGGGTCAGACAGATCGCGATACACGTAGAGCAAGGTGTTATCCAGCTCGCCGCCGATCTGATCCATCAACCGCTGGCGCTGCCCGTTCAACATGCTCTGCGCTTGCCCGCCACCCAGTAGCCCCGGGATCATCGAACTCAAGCTGTCCGCGGCAACACCGGCAATCGCCAGGCTGACTTCGGCCCCGGCTTCACGGGCAGGCAGTGCGCGAGACAAATGATTGATCAGCAACTGGCGGGTAGCGTCGGCGTCCATGCGCGGCAGGCCCTGCGCATGCATGGCCAATTGATCGCGGCGCGTGGCCAACAGCTCGGCGGCGACAATTTTGCCGCCCAATGGCGAGCGGAAAAACACCAGCGCCGGCTTCGGATCAGGCAAGTTGCTACGCATCTGTTCCTTGGCCCGCTTATCCATCGCCGCAGGTGCAAAACGCTGGCTACTGTTGTTGACCAACGCCTGGTAGACCGCTGGCGGCAAATTGTTGCGATAACGCTCCTGAGCAGCGCCCAGCGCATCATTGAAGTGCTCACGTTGTTGCGGCCAGCCGGCGACCGTAAACAGATCATCAAGGTTGTCTGCCCATGCGGGTAACGTACAAAACATCATTAACAGTAAAAACAAGCGGCGCATGAGGGGCTCCTGTCTGCAGGGCGCTATTGTCCGGGTGTGGCGTAGGACTTGTCGAGAATTCGTCTCGCTCATATGGGCATTAAAGCGTGCAGGTGATTTATTTCGACATTGCCAGCCAGACGGAGCTGTCAGATTTTGAGGCGGCTCGATACTATGCGCGCCATGCAAATACCCTCTGATCACCCGCTGTTGCTACGCATCGTCGACGACCTGTATACGCAGGGATGGTCACAGCAAAATATTTTCCTGCCCGAGGCTCTGACCCTCGAACTGGCGGCTGAGTGCCATAAACGTTCAGCTGAAGGCGAACTGACCCCGGCAGCGGTCGGCCGCGGTGTGACTCAGGAGGTACGCGAGGGAATACGCGGTGACCATATCCAATGGCTGGAGCCGGGAGAGGCGCTGGCTTGCGACAGTTACCTGGGGTTAATGGAAAGCCTGCGAATCGCCATGAATCGCAGGCTTTTTTTGGGCCTGGAGGACTTTGAAAGCCACTTTGCGCTCTACCCGCCCGGTGCGTTTTACCTCAAGCATCTGGACCGCTTTCGGGATGATGACCGGCGCATGGTTTCGGCCGTGGTCTATCTCAACCAGGGCTGGCTGCCCGAGCATGGTGGGCATTTGCGCATGTACCTGGACGGCGATATCGACTATGACGTGTTGCCGACCGGCGGGTGTCTGGTGGTCTTTCTCTCGGGCGAAATCCCTCATGAAGTCATGCCTGCGACCCGTGACCGTCTGTCGTTGACCGGTTGGTTTCGCCGCCGTGCCACCGAGGTGTTTGTATGAGCCCCAAAGTACTGGTCAGTCGCTGCCTGCTGGGGCATCGCGTACGCTACGACGGCGGCGCCAGCGGCCCCTATGCACTACTGGCGCAATGGCAGGCCGAAGGCCGGGTGATTGCCTTGTGCCCGGAAGTGGCGGGCGGCTTGCCCACGCCACGCGCTGCAGCAGAGATCCCCGGCGGCCAAGGGGTCGAGGTGCTCGCGGGCAAGGCTGCAGTCATTACCACTGAAGGCGAAGACGTAACCGAGGCGTTTGTGTCCGGCGCGCGTCAGGCACTGGCGCTGGTTGAGCGCCACGGCATCCGCATTGCCATTCTCAAGGCCAACAGCCCGTCCTGCGGCAATCGACTGACCTATGACGGCAGCTTTAGGGGTGTCAAAGTCGAGGGGCAGGGCGTGACTGCAGCCTTGCTGACCCGTGCAGGGGTGCAGGTATTCAGTGAGCTGGAGCTCGAAGAAGCGGCCAAAGCACTGGGTGTTTTGACGCAGAAATGAGTTCAGGTAATATCCGTCATCACATTGCCCAGGGATACAACGATGACTGACAAGCCTAAATCGCAGCCCTCGGCCGCAGCTGAAAGTGCCGATTCAGCACTGCACCATATCGTTGATGGTTTTTTGCACTTTCATCACGAAATCTTCCCTGAACAAGAAGCCTTTTTCAAAAAGCTGGCCACGGCGCAAAACCCCCGTGCGATGTTTATTGCCTGTGCCGATTCGCGCATCGTGCCGGAGCTGATCACCCAGAGCGCACCGGGCGATCTGTTCGTGACCCGTAACGTCGGCAACGTTGTACCGCCTTACGGTCAGATGAACGGTGGTGTTTCCACGGCGATCGAGTACGCGGTACTGGCACTGGGCGTGCAGCACATCATCATTTGCGGGCATTCCGATTGTGGCGCGATGCGCGCCGTGCTCAACCCCGCCAGCCTGAAAAAAATGCCGACGGTAAAGGCCTGGTTGCACCACGTGGAAGTGGCCAAGACCATGGTGCAGGACAACTGCAACTGCGCCAATGAATCTGAAAGCATGCACGTGCTGACGGAAGAGAACGTGATTGCCCAACTGCAGCACTTGCGCACGCACCCGTCGGTAGCGTCGCGTATGGCCAATGGGCATCTGTTTATCCATGGCTGGGTCTACGACATCGAAACCAGCGCAATCAAGGCCTACGACGCCGACAAGGGCGAATTCCTGCCACTGGACGGCACCAGCCCGATCCCGAGCGCGACGCCCAAAGCGCGGTTTTAAACGCGCATGAGCGGTGGGAGCGGGCTTGCTCGCGATTGCATCAGCGCGGTATGTCAGTTAAACCGCAGCGTCTGCATCGCAGGCAAGCCAGCTCCCACAAAAAGCCTGCAAAAATCTTACAACGCCAGGCCAACGCCCAATTGCTTGGACAGGCACGGCCAGCGCTTCCAGGCTGCGCCCGTTTCAGGGCTGGTCAGGCGCTCGCGATAGGCTTCGACCGACTCCAGGGCAAAGCTCTCTTCGTTGAGCATCAGGTCAACCGCATGATGCACGGCGGCATCCAGCTGGTTGGCAAAGTCTTCGCCAATCAACTGGTGGGCGATCAGGTTGGCCACGGTCATGTCCAGCGGAATCAACGGCTGCTGGAAGTGCTTGATATAGAGGTCGTTGACCTCTTCGACCAGGCGGTGCGCCAGGTACGCTTCGTCCAGCAAACCCTCCAGCCCTTCGTGGCCAACGAGCAGCGGCAATGGCTGGGCAAAGAATTGCTCGGCGATTTTCAGGATCGGCTTGATCTGCGACTCGATACCGGCCTCGCGAGCGACTTCATTGGCCGCATCGAGCAAGTCGGGCACCTGGTCGATATAGGCGCTGACGAAACGCGTCATCACCACATTACGGTCGACTTCAGGCAATTGGATGGCGGTGTGAAGGTGTGGCAATTGAGCGGCCAGATGCTTGGCGAGCAGGCCCGTTTCAGCCTCATGGTCTTGGGCACGCGAGATCTGCACGCGGATGGCGGCGGTGTTCATGGGAACTCCAGGGGGGTGCTAGACAGGGGGGTACTTTTAAAAAAGTAGCCCTCTCAGGTCAAGGAGAGGGGTTTTTCAGGGGGAGTATTGTCATTCATTTTGTGACCGGGCAGTGAGTGCCATTTGTCGATGGCCCCTTATTTCATTGTTTTGGCCCCTTATATTGCGGGGCCGGGCCCTGTGTCTATACTCGTTTTTGTAACCGTTATTCGATGACGCCCGACTGCTTGAGCAGACGAGGCTCGGCGGTAAGGAACAGCTGGTTGGAACACCGCCCCCTTGTAGCGCTGCCCGTGTACAGATGCAGACCGGCGCAATAACAAGAAAAATAAAGGGGAACACCGCGATGCGACATCCACAGTTATGGATGGGCCTGCTGTTGTGGTCAGTGTTCAGCCAGGCACAAGCGGCCTGGACCGTGAATATGACGCCAGGTGCAACCGAAGTCAGTCATGCGGTCTTCGACCTGCACATGACCATCTTCTGGATCTGTGTGGTGATCGGCATCATCGTCTTCGGGGCCATGTTCTGGTCGATGATCGTTCACCGTCGCTCCACCGGCCAGGAACCGGCCAAGTTTCATGAGAGCACCAGAGTCGAAATCCTGTGGACAGTCATCCCCCTGCTGATCCTGATCGCCATGGCGGTGCCAGCGACCCGCACCCTGATCCATATCTATGACAGCAGTGAATCGGATGTGGATATCCAGGTCACTGGCTATCAGTGGAAATGGCATTACAAATACCTGGGCCAGGACGTCGAGTTTTTCAGCAACCTGGCCACCCCCGCCGACCAGATCCACAACCAGGCCCCCAAGGGCGAGCATTACCTGCTCGAGGTCGATGAACCGCTGGTTTTGCCCATAGGCGCCAAGGTGCGGTTTTTGGTGACCTCGGCCGATGTCATCCATTCCTGGTGGGTGCCGGCTTTTGCAGTCAAACGTGACGCCATTCCGGGGTTTATCAACGAGGCCTGGACCCGCGTCGAGAAGCCTGGCCTTTACCGCGGCCAGTGCGCCGAACTGTGTGGCAAGGACCACGGCTTTATGCCGATAGTGGTTGATGTCAAAACCAGGGCCGATTACGACGCCTGGTTGACCGAACGCAAGGCCCAGGCCGCGCAACTCAAGGAATTGACCAGTAAAGAGTGGACCCTCGAGGAGTTGGTGGCGCGTGGCGACAAGGTCTATCACACCGCCTGCGTGGCCTGTCACCAGGCTCAGGGCCAGGGCCTGCCGCCGATGTTCCCGGCACTCAAGGGTTCTCCTGTTGCCACCGGCCCTGCCGCCGACCACCTGCACCGCGTGTTCTTCGGCAAACCGGGGACCGCCATGGCCGCTTTCGGCAAGCAACTGTCGGAAGTCGACATCGCTGCGGTGGTGACTTACGAGCGCAATGCCTGGGGCAACAACAAGGGCGACATGGTGACACCAAAAGACGTGCTGGCGCTCAAGCAGGAACAAGGCAAATGAGCCGCCCGGGGATGTGTGCACGTAACGGTCGGGGGCAATCTGCCACTGGCTTCTTGGTCCAGCTGTTTGCAGGAGTCAGGACATGAGTGCTGTTATCGATGACCACGGCCATGCAGACGGTCAGGCCCATGGCCCGGCCAAAGGCCTGATGCGCTGGGTGCTGACCACCAACCACAAGGACATCGGCACCTTGTACCTGTGGTTCAGCTTCTGCATGTTTCTGCTTGGCGGCTCGTTTGCCATGGTGATTCGCGCCGAGCTGTTCCAGCCCGGCCTGCAGATCGTGGCCCCGGCCTTTTTCAACCAGATGACCACCATGCACGGTCTGATCATGGTCTTCGGCGCGGTGATGCCGGCGTTTGTCGGCCTGGCCAACTGGATGATCCCGCTGATGATCGGCGCACCGGACATGGCCTTGCCACGGATGAACAACTTCAGCTTCTGGCTGTTGCCCGCCGCATTTTTACTGCTGATTTCGACGCTATTCACCGCCGGGGGTGGGCCCAACTTCGGCTGGACGTTCTACGCGCCGCTGTCCACGACCTACGCACCCGAAAGCGTGACCTTTTTCATTTTTGCAATCCATTTGATGGGCATCAGCTCGATCATGGGCGCGATAAACGTGATCGCCACCATCCTCAACCTGCGCGCCCCCGGCATGACCCTGATGAAAATGCCCCTGTTTGTCTGGACCTGGTTAATCACCGCCTTTCTGCTGATTGCGGTAATGCCGGTGCTCGCGGGTGTGGTGACGATGATGCTGATGGATATCCACTTCGGCACCAGCTTTTTCAGCGCCGCAGGTGGCGGTGACCCTGTGCTGTTCCAGCATGTGTTCTGGTTTTTCGGCCATCCCGAGGTGTACATCATGATCCTGCCGGCCTTCGGTGCCGTCAGCGCGATCATTCCAACCTTCTCGCGCAAGCCGCTGTTTGGCTACACCTCGATGGTCTACGCCACGGCCAGCATCGCCTTCCTGTCGTTTATCGTATGGGCGCACCATATGTTTGTGGTGGGCATTCCGCTGGTGGGCGAGCTGTTCTTCATGTACGCCACGCTGCTGATCGCGGTGCCCACCGGGGTCAAGGTGTTCAACTGGGCCAGCACCATGTGGCAAGGCTCACTGACCTTTGAAACGCCGATGCTGTTTGCCGTGGCCTTTGTGATTCTGTTCACCATCGGCGGGTTTTCCGGGTTGATGCTGGCCATTGCCCCGGCGGACTTTCAGTACCACGACACCTATTTTGTGGTGGCGCATTTCCACTATGTGCTGGTGCCGGGGGCAATCTTTGGCATCTTCGCTTCGACCTACTACTGGCTGCCGAAATGGACCGGTCACATGTACGACGAAACCCTGGGCAAGCTGCACTTCTGGCTGTCCTTTGTGGGCATGAACCTGACGTTCTTCCCGATGCACTTTGTCGGACTGGCGGGTATGCCGCGGCGGATTCCGGACTACAACCTGCAATTTGCCGATTTCAACATGGTGTCGTCGATTGGTGGGTTCATGTTTGGAGCGACGCAGTTTTTGTTCCTGTTTATTGTCATCAAATGCATCCGCGGTGGGCCGCCAGCACCGGCCAAGCCGTGGGACGGCGCCGAAGGTCTGGAATGGAGCGTGCCTTCGCCCGCGCCGTACCACACCTTTACCACGCCGCCGGAAATCAAGTGAAAGGCCAAAGGCCCCTCACCCCAACCCTCTCCCAGAGGCAGAGGGAGCAGATTGGCGGTGCTCTTGAGGCCGCGTGCGGTCAGTCTCCTCTCCCTTTGGGAGAGGGGCTTTTGCTCCAAGGAGATCAAGCGTGAACAACTCAACCCCCATCAAACGCCTGGTCCTGCGCCTGTCGCTGCTGGTGGTGGTGATGTTTGCCTTCGGCTTTGCCCTGGTGCCGATTTACGACGTGATGTGCAGGGCCTTTGGCATCAATGGCAAGACCGCCGGGCAGTACGAAGGGGAGCAAGTGGTCGACCCGAGCCGTCAGGTACGGGTGCAATTCCTGTCTACCAATGCCATCGACATGGTGTGGGAGTTCTACCCCAAGGGCGATCAACTGGTGGTCAATCCGGGCGCGGTCAACGAGATGGTCTTTGTTGCCTACAACCCTACCGGTCAACCGATGTCGGCGCAGGCAGTGCCGAGCATTTCGCCCGCCGAAGCGGCCCGGTACTTCCACAAGACCGAGTGCTTTTGCTTTACCCAACAGGTGCTGCAACCGGGTGAACGGATCGAAATGCCCATGCGCTTTATCGTCGATCAGGCCATGCCCAAGGATGTGAAACACCTGACGCTGGCTTACACGCTGTTCGATATCACCGCTCGCCATCCGCCCGTCGCCGCCATCGCCGGCAAGGCCGCTGACCAGCCTTCCCGATAAGGAGAACGCCCCATGGCAACTCACGATCAGTACTACGTCCCGGCGCAAAGCAAGTGGCCGATCATTGCCACCATTGGCTTGCTGGTCACGGTGTACGGACTGGGGACATGGTTCAACGATCTGAAGGCGGCGCGGCCTGAATCCCACGGGCCGCTGATCTTTTTCGTCGGCGGTCTGATCGTTGCCTACATGATGTTCGGCTGGTTTGGCGCGGTGATCAAAGAGAGTCGCGCCGGGCTTTACAGCTCGCAGCTCGACCGCTCCTTTCGCTGGGGCATGACCTGGTTTATTTTTTCCGAGGTGATGTTCTTTCTCGCCTTTTTTGGTGCGCTGTTTTATGTACGCCACTTTGCCGGCCCGTGGTTGGGGGGCGAAGGCAGCAAGGCAGTGGCACATATGCTGTGGCCCGACTTTCAGTTCACCTGGCCACTGCTGCACACCCCCGACCCTGCCCTGTACCCGCCCCCCAAAGGGACCATCAGCCCGTGGGGCTTGCCGCTGCTCAACACCGTATTGCTGGTCAGTTCCAGCGTCACCCTGACCATCGCCCACCATGCATTGAACAAAGGCCATCGCGGCGCGCTGAAGTTCTGGCTGGGGCTGACGGTGTTGCTGGGTGCAGGCTTCCTGGGGTTCCAGGCCGAGGAATATGTTCACGCCTACAAAGAGCTGGGGTTGACTCTGGGCTCAGGCATCTATGGTGCGACCTTCTTTATGCTCACCGGTTTTCACGGTGCCCACGTGACCATCGGCGCGCTGATTTTGCTGATCATGCTGATCCGTATTGTGCGCGGTCACTTCAATGCCGAGCACCAGTTCGGATTCCAGGCCGCAACCTGGTACTGGCATTTTGTTGATGTTGTGTGGCTCGGCCTGTTCTTGTTTGTTTACGTGCTATGACGCGCTTTCGCCCTGGTTTTGCCCCCACGCTGGTGGTGTTGGCGGTGCTGCCGCTGCTGGTGTTTCTGGGCTTCTGGCAGCTTGACCGGGGCGAGCAAAAGCGTGAGTTGCTCAACCACTACGCCGAGCGTCAGGTGGCTGCACCGGTGACCGTCGGGCAATTACTCACCTTCGATGATCCGGCCTTTCGCCGCGTGCAGCTGCGCGGCCATTTCGACGGTCAACACAGCCTGCTCCTGGACAACCGCATGCGCGATGGCAAGGTCGGTGTGGAGTTGCTGCAACCCTTTCAGGATCAGGCCAGCGGCCAGTGGCTGTGGCTTAATCGCGGCTGGTTGCCATGGCCGAGCCGCCTTAAGCCACCCGAGTTCAGCACCCCGGAGCAGATACTGGATATTCAGGCCTGGGTCTACGAATCACCGGGAGCGCCCTTCCAGCTGCACCCCGACCCGCTGGGCGCGCCCTGGCCACGGCTGGTGACGGCTGTGATGCCAGCCAAACTGTGGGCCGAACTGGGCCGTGAAGGCTTTGCCGACGAGGTGCGCATCGCCCCCGGGCCCGCAGCGTATCTGGCCGACTGGCCACTGATCTCCACGGGCATGGGCCCGGAAAAACACACTGCCTATGCCGTGCAATGGTTCGCCATGGCACTGGCGTTACTCGGTCTTTATCTGTATCTCGGCTGGCACACTGCTCAGGAGAAACGCCATGGGAACGGCCATCAATCCGCCTGAAAGCACACGCACCCTGCCCCCGACCACACGACGGCGCGGGCGCTTGCAACTGATCCTTATCCTGCTGCTCACTATCGGCCCCATGGTGCTGGCCACGTGCATGTACCAACTCAAATTCTGGCTGCCCGAAAGCCGCAGCTACCACGGCGAGCTAATCGGCAACGGGCAAAGCCGCGCTGCCCTTGGGGTGACGGCCGATGAACAACGCTGGCAGCTGCTGGTGACCGCGCCTCAGGGTTGCGCTACGGATTGCCAGCAACTGGTGTACCTGGCCCGCCAGCTGCAGATCGGCCTGGGTCGCGATGCCTCCCGCGCAACCCACGCACTGGCAGCGGCACACCCCGTAGATGCGGCCTACGCGGCCAAGCTGCAACTCGAATACCCGCAACTGCAGCGCTACGCCCTGGACCTGCCAACTTATACGCAGGGTGCCGAGGGCAACGGTGCAGCGCAACTGTGGATCATCGACCCCCACGGCAATCTGGTGCTGCGCTACGCCTACGGGGTGATCGGCAAGGACGTGCTCAACGACCTGCGCCTGCTGCTGAAGCTGTCCAATATCGGATAGAGGGCTACGCCATGGCCAAAGCCGGATTTCGTCTCGCCTTGCTTGCCACCTTGCTGGCGCTGGTGGTGGTGCTGCTCGGCGCCTACACCCGCCTGACCCATGCAGGGCTGGGCTGCCCTGACTGGCCGGGCTGCTACGGTTTTATCAGCGTGCCCAAGACCGAGGCGCAACTGGCCCATGCCGAGCTGCATTTTCCCGATACCCCGGTGGAGGCCGATAAAGGTTGGAGTGAGATGACCCATCGTTACTTCGCGGGCACCCTGGGCCTGATGATCGTACTCCTGGCAGCCCGTGCATGGCGGCAGCGGCACTTGCCCGATCAGCCGCTCAAGCTGCCGCTGTTTATCCTGCTGGTGGTGATCGCCCAGGCGGCCTTTGGCATGTGGACGGTGACGCTCAAACTATGGCCGCAGGTTGTCACCGGGCATCTGCTCGGCGGCTTTGCCACCTTGAGTTTGCTGTTTTTGCTGACCTTGCGCCTCTCTGGCGTATTGCCCGCGCTGGCGGTACCGCGGCGTTTGCAACGTTGGGCCAGCGCCGGGCTGATGCTGGCAATCCTGCAGATCGCATTGGGGGGATGGGTCAGCTCCAACTATGCCGCCGTGGCGTGTGTTGATGTGCCGACCTGCCATGGCCAATGGTGGCCTGAAGCCGATTTCGCCAATGGTTTTCATCTGACTCAGCACATTGGCCCCAACTATCTGGGTGGGCAACTGGACAGCGAAGCCCGTACGGCGATTCACCTCACCCATCGTTTGGGCGCCATGCTGCTGACCGGCGTGCTGCTGGGTCTGGCCTGGCAATTGCGCAAGGTCGGCATGAGCCGTCTTGCGGGGTTACTGCTGGTGGCGCTGGCGGCACAGATCGGCCTGGGCCTGAGCAATGTGCTGTTTGGCTTGCCGCTGGCAGTGGCGGTGGCCCACAACGCCGGGGGGGCGGCTTTGCTGCTGACCCTGGTGCTGGTCAATTACCACGCACGCGCAGTGCTGGTACGGGCCCGGGCGCCACGATTTTCCCGCTGGACCTACAGCCTCAAAGGAGAACAACCGTGGCGACCTTGATGGGCGAGCAGGCACAGCGGGCGTTGTGGCGCGATTATCTGGAGCTGACCAAGCCCAAGGTGCTGGTCTTGATGCTGATTACGTCGTTGGTGGGCATGTTCCTGGCGACCCGCGCCGGCGTGCCCTGGCCGGTGCTGATCTTCGGCAATCTGGGCATCAGCCTGTGTGCCGGTGCTGCGGCCGCGGTCAATCATGTAGTGGACCGGCGCATTGACGCCGTCATGGCCCGCACCCACAAGCGCCCGCTGGCACAGGGGCGAGTGTCGCCGGTTGCTGCGCTGACCTTCGCTCTGTTGCTGGCGCTGGCGGGCATGGGATTGCTGCTGGTGTTTACCAATCCGCTGACAGCCTGGCTGACGCTGGCGTCGTTGCTCGGCTATGCGGTGATCTACACCGGTTTTTTGAAACGGGCCACACCGCAAAATATCGTTATCGGGGGGCTCGCCGGGGCTGCCCCACCGCTGCTGGGCTGGGTGGCGGTTACCGGGCAGGTCACCGCCGAGCCGTTGCTGCTGGTGTTGATCATCTTCGCCTGGACCCCGCCGCATTTCTGGGCCCTGGCCATTCATCGCAAGGAAGAATACGCCAAGGCCGATATTCCGATGCTGCCGGTCACTCACGGCGAACACTACACCAAGGTGCATATCCTGCTGTACACCTGTGCCCTGCTGGCAGTGAGTCTGCTGCCGTTTGTGATCCATATGAGCGGCTTGCTCTATCTGGGCTGTGCGCTAGGGTTGGGCGCACGCTTTCTGCATTGGGCGTGGGTGCTGTACCGTGGCACCCAGCCGCACGCGGCGATCAACACGTTCAAGTACTCTATCTACTACCTGTTCCTGCTGTTTATCGCGCTGCTTGTCGACCACTATCTGATGTTGAACCTATGACTAAAATTCAAAAGACCGTCTTTATTCTCGTTGCGCTGGTGGCCTTGGTCATGGGCCTGACGTTTAACAAAATGATGTCGGGTAAAAACCAGGGCGATAACACGTCGCTGATCGATGCCGGGATCATTTTGCTGCCGCAAAGCCGCCAACTGCCGGACGTGACGATGACCAACCAGGATGGTCAGCCGGTGGTGATGAATGAACTGAAAGGCAAGTGGAGCATGCTGTTTTTTGGCTACACCTTCTGCCCGGACATCTGCCCGACCACCCTCGCCCAGCTGCGCCAGATCAAAAGCGAGCTGCCCAAAGAGGTACAGGACAAGCTGCAGATCGTGCTGGTCAGCGTTGATCCCCATCGCGACACGCCGCAGCAGCTCAAGCAATACCTGGGCTACTTTGACCCGCAGTTTGTGGGGCTGACGCCGGGCTCCATTGAAGAGCTGCAGACACTCGCCAACGCGGTGAGCATCCCGTTTATTCCCGCCGATACCAGCAAGGCGAACTACACGGTGGATCACAGTGGCAATCTTGCGCTGATCGGGCCGGACGGCACTCAGCGAGGGTTTATCCGCGCACCGTTCAACAACCAGAAGATGGTTGCCCAGTTGCCGGGATTGGTTGAACGCAAGTAAGGAGGGGGGCTGCAGGTTACTGGGTGGGCGCTGGCTTGCCTGCGATGCAGGCGACACGGTCTTTCAGACAAACCGCAATGATGCCATCGCGAGCAAGCCCGCTCCCACAGAGGGGCGGGATTGCTCCGACAGTGGGTGTCAGAACGCCGGAACGATGGCGCCTTTGTACTTCTCAAGAATGAACGCTTTCACTTCCGGGCTGTGCAGGGCTGCAACCAGCTTTTGCATGTCAGCCGAGTCCTTGTCATCCGGGCGAGCTACCAGAATATTCACGTAAGGCGAGTCGCTGCCTTCGATGACCAGTGCGTCTGTTTCCGGGTTCAGCTTGGCTTCCAGCGCGTAGTTGGTGTTGATCAGCGCCAGATCAACCTGGGTCAGCACCCGTGGAATGGTGGCTGCTTCCAACTCGCGGAACTTCAGCTTCTTGGGGTTGGCGGTAATGTCTTTGGGTGTCGACAGGATGTTGGTCTTGTCCTTGAGCGTAATCAGCCCGGCCTTATCCAGCAACAACAGCGCACGGCCGCCGTTGGTGGCGTCATTCGGGATCACCACGGTAGAACCGTCTTTGATTTCATCCAGCTTTTTGTACTTGCTCGAGTAAGCGCCCAGCGGCTCCAGGTGAACGGCTGCAACGTTGATCAGGTGGGTGCCCTTGGCCTTGTTGAACTCATCCAGGTACGGTTGGTGCTGGAAGAAGTTGGCGTCCAGGCGCTTTTCGGCCACCTGCACGTTTGGCTGGATGTAGTCGGTGAACACCTTGACCTTGAGGTTTACACCCTCTTTGGCCAGTGCAGGTTTCACGAACTCCAGGATTTCGGCGTGAGGCACTGGGGTGGCCGCAACCGACAGATCGCCCGCGTGGGCCGAGAACGCCGCAACAGCGGCCACAGCAGCAAATAACTTCTTCATGCAGCAACTCCTTGGGAATACCTGAAATCAGGTATCTGCCAGCCACAGGCTGGCGGTTACGTTTATTAATCCGGGGCGTACTTACTTGCGCGAAAAATGCACCACCAGCCTGTCGCCAACGGTTTGCAGAATCTGCACCAGAATCAGCAGCAGCACCACCGTGACGATCATCACGTCGGTCTGGAAGCGCTGATAACCGAAGCGGATCGCCAGATCGCCCAGACCACCTGCGCCCACCACACCGGCCATCGCGGTGTAGCTCACCAGGGTAATGGCGGTCACGGTGATCGCCGCAAAGATACCAGGGCGCGCCTCAGGCAACAGGGCGCTGGTGATGATCTGCCGCGTGCTGGCGCCCATGGCCTGGGTCGCCTCGATGATGCCGCGGTCCACTTCACGCAAGGCAGTCTCCACCAGACGGGCGAAGAACGGCGTGGCGCCGACCACCAGTGGTGGGATGGCGCCGGCAACGCCCAGCGAGGTGCCGGTAATCAGTACCGTGAAGGGGATCATCACAATCAGCAGGATGATGAACGGCAGCGAACGCAGAATATTCACCGCCAGCGACAGAAAGGCATACACCGCCTTTTGCTCAAACAGTTGGCGCGGGCTGCACAAAAACAGCAGCACGCCCAGCGGCAGGCCCAACACGATGGTAAACAGCAGCGAACCGCCGAGCATCATCAGGGTGTCGCCGGTAGCCAGCCAGATTTCCAGCCAGTCGATATTGGAGAAAAAACTCAAGAAAGCGTCCATTAGCGCAGCACCTCCATATGAACGTCAGCGGCAACGAAGCGGGCGAACGCCGCTTTCATATCGCCACCGGTGATGGCGAGGGTCAATTGCCCATAAGGGGTGTCTTTGATGCGGTCAATACGACCGGCCAGGATGCTGTAGTCCACACCTGTTTCGCGGGCGATGGTGCCCAGCAGTGGTGCGTAGGTAGCTTCGCCCTGGAAGGTCAGGCGTACGATGCGACCAGGTACATGAGCGAAATCGTCGCGCTGCTCACTCTCGTCGATCTGCTCGTCTTCCTGCACAAAACGCTTGGTGGTCGGGTGCTTGGGGTGCAGGAATACATCGGCCACCGGGCCTTGCTCAACGATCACCCCCGCGTCCATCACTGCCACTTCGTCACACACGCGACGGATAACATCCATCTCGTGGGTGATCAGCACGATGGTCAACTTCAGCTCACGGTTGATCTCGGCCAGCAATTGCAGCACCGAGGCGGTGGTTTGCGGGTCGAGGGCGCTGGTGGCTTCGTCGCACAGCAACACTTTTGGCTTGGTGGCCAGCGCACGGGCAATGCCCACACGCTGTTTCTGGCCGCCTGAAAGTTGCGCCGGGTATTTTTTGGCGTGATCAGACAGGCCCACGCGCTCGAGCAACTCTGCAACGCGCTTATCAATGGCACTGCGGGACAATTCACCGGCCAGTGTCAGAGGCATCGCGACGTTATCGGCCACGGTCTTGGAAGCCAGCAGGTTGAAGTGCTGGAAAATCATGCCTACCTGCTGACGGAAACGGCGCAGGCCGTTGGCGTCCATCGCGGTTACGTCTTCGTTATCGACGATGATTTTGCCGCCGCTCGGCGTTTCGAGGCGGTTGATCAGGCGCAGCAATGTACTTTTACCCGCACCGGAGTGGCCTATCAGGCCGAACACCTGGCCGCTCTCAACACGCAAAGTGGTGGAGTGCAGCGCGGGGATGTCCTTACCGGCAACCCGGTAAGTTTTATGAACGTTATGAAACTCAATCACGTAGCGAACCTTGTGGGCGCGTAAATAGAAGTTCAGCGGTAAGCCGGGCGCGCATTTTAGCCTGTCCGTATAGATGCACTTAGCATTTATTTGCGCACAAACCTTTGATTTGGCAATAAGACGACTAAAGGTCAGAAAAAAGGAACGACGGTAACGGCCAGACGTCAGTACTTAGGCAACTCGCATCCGCTTGGGCGGTATTTGTCTACAAAGCCCTTATCACAGGGCTTTCGCATACAAGGAGTTTAGTCTGATGAGCAGCAAAAAACCGTCTTCCAACAAGAGCCAGATGGCCGGCACCGACACCCTGGATCGTGGTAACACCAACGTCAAACTGGAAAGCCTTGAAACCTTTCGCGACGACGCCACCGATCAGGCCTTACGAACCAACCAAGGGGTGAAGATTGCTGACAATCAGAACACCCTCAAGGCCGGTTCGCGCGGGCCGTCGCTGCTCGAAGACTTCATCATGCGCGAGAAGATCACGCATTTTGACCATGAACGTATTCCCGAGCGCATCGTGCATGCGCGAGGCACTGGTGCTCATGGCTATTTTCAGGCGTACAAGTCCCACAGCGCACTGACCAAAGCAGGATTCTTGCAGGACCCCGGCAAGCAAACCCCCGTATTCGTGCGTTTCTCCACCGTGCAAGGCCCGCGGGGCTCCGGGGATACGGTGCGTGATGTTCGCGGTTTCGCGGTCAAGTTTTTCACCGACGAAGGTAACTTCGATCTGGTCGGGAACAATATGCCGGTATTTTTCATACAGGATGCGGTGAAGTTTCCAGACTTTGTACATGCTGTAAAACCTGAGCCACACAATGAAATCCCTACTGGCGGCTCGGCCCATGACACCTTCTGGGACTTTGTCTCACTGGTTCCGGAATCCGCTCACATGGTCATTTGGGCCATGTCCGACCGGGCCATTCCGAAAAGCCTGAGAAGCATGCAGGGCTTTGGCGTGCACACCTTTCGTTTCATCAACGCGCAAGGCCAGTCTAACTTCGTCAAATTTCACTGGCGCCCAAGTGTAGGCACTTGCTCGTTGGTGTGGGACGAAGCGCAGAAGCTCGCAGGCAAAGACACGGACTTCCATCGCCGTGACCTGTGGGACGCCATTGAGACGGGCGATTACCCGGAGTGGGAGTTCGGTGTCCAGATCATCCCGGAGGAAGATGAGCATAAGTTTGATTTCGATATCCTTGACCCGACCAAGCTGATCCCGGAAGAACTGATACCGATTACGCCATTGGGAAAAATGGTCCTCAACCGCAACCCGGACAATTTTTTCGCAGAAACCGAACAAGTCGCCTTCTGCCCTGGCCACATTGTTCCAGGGATAGACTTTTCCAATGACCCGTTGCTGCAAGGGCGCCTGTTTTCCTATACGGATACGCAGATCAGTCGCCTTGGCGGGCCGAATTTTCATGAGATCCCGATCAACCGTCCGGTGGCGCCATTCCACAACAACCAGCGTGATGCCCAGCACCGCAGCACCCTCCACAAGGGGCGTGCAGCCTACGAACCCAACTCGATCGATGGCGGCTGGCCAAAAGAAACCCCACCGGCGGCCAGTGACGGCGGTTTTGAGAGTTACCCGGAACGCATCGACGCCAACAAAATCCGTCAGCGCAGCGAATCATTCGGTGACCATTTCTCCCAGGCGCGGCTGTTCTTCAACAGCATGAGCAACCATGAGCAAGAGCACATCATTGCTGCCTACAGCTTTGAGCTGGGTAAAGTTGAGCGCGAGTCTATCCGTGCGCGGCAGGTGAATGAGATTCTGGCCAATATTGATTTGGGCCTGGCCAGGCGCGTCGCCGAAAATCTGGGCTTGCCCGCACCCAAGGCCGGTACGGTAGCTGAGCGCAAGACTCGCTTTACCCAGTCGCCGGCCCTGAGCCAGGCCAATCTGCTGGCGGGGAATATCAAAACCCGCAAAGTGGCGATCCTGGCGGCCAACGGGGTGGATGGCAAAGCGATCGATGCGCTGAAACAGGCGCTTGCAGCAGAGGGTGCCCACGCCAAATTGCTGGGGCCGACGTCAGCCCCGGTGAAAACCGCTGACGGCACATTGCTGGCTGTGGATGCGTCGATGGAAGGCTTGCCTTCGGTGGCGTTCGACGCGGTGTACGTACCGGGTGGCGCGGCGTCGATCAAGGCACTGAGCGGCGACGGAGTGGCCTTGCACTACCTGCTGGAAGCGTACAAGCACCTCAAGGCCATCGCCTTGCAGGGTGATGCCAGACAACTGCTGGACGTGCTGCACCTACAGGCAGATGAAGGGTTGCTGGCGATCAAGGATGCCCAGGATCTAAAAGCCTTTTTTGCAGCCATCGGGCAACACCGCGTGTGGTCACGGGAGGCCAGGGCCAAGGCAATACCGGCCTAGCCGAAAACAAAAAACCCGTAGCAGCCTTTGGCTGCTACGGGTTTTTCATGCCCGGATGTTTTATTCCGGTTTGCTGGGGATCAGCACCATTTGTGCGGGTACGTGGCGAATGACTTGACGGTTCAGCTTGAGGTCAAACCCGGGGTCGATCTTTTTAACCCGCTTGCTGATCAGTGTGGCCAGCCATGGATAATCCGCCGTACGCGGAACCTGCAGGCTGACGGCGCACTGATAATTGACGATATCTTGCGCGATCAAATCCAGTTGATGGCGAAGTTTGGCAATATCGTTGATATTCAGTGCAACAGTGGTGCTCTCGGCTGCCGGGTCGATCACCTTGGCCGGTGGTCGGGCCTCGGCAGCCTTGAGGGCGGCTTCAGCCTTGTCCAGCTCGGCCTTGCGGGCCTGGGCAATGGCGCTATTGACCCCACCGGTCAGTGCAGGGGCCTTGGGCATCAGGGCGCGGGCACGGCTCAGGGCGGTAGCTGCCGCGTTGACATCACCCTTTTGCAGGACGATCTGGCTGCGTTGCAGGTAGGCCTCGGCCAGTTGGCGCTGGTATTGCACCAATTGCGGATCATCCGGGGTTTGCGCCTGCAAGGCGCTCAATTGATCTTCAGCGGTCGCGAGTTCACTGCTGGCCAGGTTTTGCTCCAGCTGTGCGATGGCCGTAGCGCGTGCGGCGGCGGCAGTAGTGTCGGCCGACGGCGTGCTTTGGCAGGCGCCCAGCAGCAGGGAAAATGCGGCCAGGAGCAAGTAACGGGAGTTGAACAGCTTCATTCCTGCGGCTCTCTAAGTGCGCAAAAAACAAGCAAGTCTACACCCCTCGACGGGGTAGAACAAAACTCAACAAAAACAGTGCTGCGGCACACACCACAATCGACGGGCCTGCTGGCGTGTCCTTAAACCATGACAGCACAAGGCCACCCACTACGGCCAGTATGCCCAGTGCGCTGGCGCCCAGTGCCATTTGCTCCGGCGAGCGAGCATGACGCTGGGCCGCGGCCGCCGGAATAATCAGCAAGGAGGTAATCAGCAACACGCCGACGATTTTCATCGCCACGGCAATCACCACCGCAATCAACAGCATCAGGGCCAATCGTAACGCCGCCACGGGCAGGCCTTCAACCATGGCCAGCTCTTCATGCACGGTGATCGCCAGCAATGGTCGCCACAGTGCAACCAGCAAGGCCAGAACCGTCGCGCTGCCACCCAGGATCCACATCAGGTCGGTTGGGCTGATGGCCAGCAGGTCACCAAACAAATACGCCATCAGGTCGATCCGCACTTCATGCATGAAGCTTAGTACGACCAGCCCGAGGGACAAGGTGCTGGGGGCGAGAATTCCGAGCAGTGTGTCGGATGCCAGCGACTGTCGCTGCTGCAGCGTGACCAACAGCACCGCCAGCAACAGGCAGCCCACGGTCACGGCAATGGTCGGGCTGATATCCAGCAGGAACCCCAGGGCTACGCCCAACAGGGCTGCGTGCGATAACGTGTCGCCGAAGTAGGCCATGCGCCGCCACACCACGAATGACCCCAAAGGGCCTGCAACTATTGCCAAAGCCAGACCTGCCAGCAGGGCGTAAAGCAGAAAATCAGCCATGCTTGCAGCCTTCTCCATGAACGTGGGCGGATGCCGCCGGGTTATTTTCGCTAACCACTGAGCCATGCAAGTCATGAGCATGGTCGTGATGGTGGTGATAAATCGCCAGGCTTTGTGCGTTTTTGCCAAATAGCTCAACGAAAGCCGGGTCACCACTCACCTGCTCGGGATGGCCCGAACAACAGACGTGGCGGTTGAGGCATACCACCTGATCGGTGGTGCTCATCACCAGATGCAAATCGTGGGAGACCATCAGCACGCCGCAGCCGTGGCGGTCGCGCAGGCGGGTGATGAGGGCATACAGCTCCGATTGACCGGCCACGTCCACGCCTTGCACCGGCTCGTCGAGCACCAGCAATTCGGGCTTGCGCAGCAGGGCGCGGGCCAGCAGCACGCGCTGCATTTCACCACCGGACACGCTTTGCACCGGGCTATCGATGACCTTTTCAGCACCGACTTCCTTTAGCGCCTCAAGGGCCTGGGCACGGTCTACACCGGGCACCAGGCGCAAAAAGCGCAACACGGACAATGGCAGTGTCGGGTCAACGTGAAGCTTTTGCGGCATATAGCCCACGCGCAGCTTGGGCTTGCGCCATACGCTGCCGCTGGTGGGCTTGAGCAGGCCGAGCACGGCTTTGACCAGCGTGGTCTTGCCGGCGCCGTTGGGGCCGATCAGAGTCACGATCTGGCCCGGTTCAACGCTCAGCTCGATATTGTCGAGTACGTTTTGCCCGGCATAGGTCACAGTGACATGTTGCAGGCGAATCAGTGCAGCGCTCATCAGGCCTCCCGGCAACCCGAACACAAACCGACCACTTCGACAGTCTGGCCTTCGACAGTAAAGCCGACATCCCGGGCGCTATTGATAATTGCGTCGCTGATGGACTTTTGCTCAAGCTCGATGGCGGCGTGGCAGTTGCGGCAAATCAGGAACTGGCCCTGGTGCGGGTGCTCGGGGTGGCTGCAGCCAACAAAAGCGTTGAGTGAGGAAATGCGGTGCACCAGGCCATTGTCGAGCAGGAAGTCCAAAGCCCGATAAACGGTAGGCGGCGCAGCGCGACGGCCATCCTGCTCGCTCAGTACTGCAAGAATGTCGTAGGCACCCAGCGGCTTGTGGCTTTGCCACACCAGCTCAAGCACCCGTCGACGCAAGGCGGTCAGGCGCAGGCCCTTTTGCGCACACAAGGCATCGGCCTCGGTCAGGGCGCTATGGACACAATGAGAATGGTCGTGGGGACGGCTGGCAAGCGGTGTTATAGGCATGGGCGGCGACGATTATTGAGAGAGACGTTATTATGTTACCTGTTTCAGCCATCATGAGTGCTTATCGTGCCCCGTCTTTTTTCCCTTTTTCTTGCTCTAAGCGCCAGTTTGCTTGTGATCAGCCCGGCCCGGGCCGAGGTCAACGTGCTGACCAGCATCAAGCCCCTGCAACTGATTGCCGCTGCCGTGCAGGACGGCGTGGGGCATCCGGAGGTGCTTTTACCGCCCAATGCCTCACCACATAACTATGCGCTGCGCCCATCCGACGTACGGCGCGTGCAGTCGGCGGATCTTTTGTACTGGATCGGTCCGGACATGGAAGGGTTTCTGCCACGAGTGATCAAGGGCCGCACCCTGCCATCGGTTACGGTACAAACCCTGCCGGGCTTGAAATTGCGTCATTTCGCCGAAGATAGCCATTCGCACGAAGAAGATGCCGCCGAACATGATCACGATCATCGTCCCGGCACCCTGGATGCACACTTGTGGCTGGCTCCGGACAATGCGCGGGTGATCGCCGCGAAAATGGCGGCGGACCTGAGTGAAAAAGACCCTGCCAATGCGACCAGGTATCAAAGCAATCTCAAGGCCTTCAATGAACGCCTGGATGCGTTGAATGCGCGCCTCAAAACGCGACTGGCCGGGATTGCCGACAAACCGTTCTTCGTCTTCCACGAAGGCTACGACTATTTTGAAAGCGCTTACGGCATCAAGCACACGGGCACCTTCAGTGTGGCTTCGGAAGTTCAGCCGGGCGCCCAGCACGTAGCCGCCATGCGCAAGCGTCTGCAGGAAGTGGGCAAGACCTGTGTATTCAGCGATCCGCCGCTGCGTCCGCGCCTGGCTGACACCCTGACGGCCGGGTTGCCGGTCAAGTTGGCGGAGCTGGATGCCCTGGGTGGCTACACCCCGGCGACGGCGCAGGGGTATGAGCAGTTGCTGGAAAAACTCGGCAATGACCTGGCGGGGTGTCTGGAAAGCTTGTAAGCCGACTCCCACAGATTGTGTGACATTCACAAAAGTTGCGGCTTGCCAGAACCTCTGTGGGAGCGGGCTTGCTCGCGATTGGATCGACGCGGTTGTTCAGATACACCGCGTCGCTACAATCGCGAGCAAGCCCGCTCCCACAATTGATTTCAGTGTTTGTTACAACGCGAACGGCAGCTGTACGGTCACCGTCTGACGCAAAGCCAGGCGTTTTTCAAACTCGCCCGGATCATGAATCAGCACGTCCTGACCGGCAAAGGTCTGGGCTGCGATCAGGCGCGACAGCCAGAACCGCACGCAAGCAACGCGCAACAGGGTCGGCCACAACTCGGCCTCGGCGGCAGTGAACGGACGCAGGGCGGCATAGGCACCCAGCAGCGCACGGGCGCGGGGAGCATCGATCTGACCGTCTTCGTCTGCACACCAGTCATTCAGGGCAATGGCCACGTCGTACAGCATCGGGCCCGAGCAGGCGTTGTAAAAATCGATCAGCCCGGTCAGATGAGTGCCTTCAAACATCGCGTTATCACGAAACAGGTCGCCATGCAGGTTCGCCCGGGGCAGTGCCAGAATCTGCGCCTTACGCGCAGTAATTTCCTGCAGCGCCTTTTGCAGCAAATCTGCTGAATCAGGCGACAAACCAGCCATCAAGGCAGGACCTTCAGCCAGCATCCAGTCCAGGCCGCGGTCTGTCTTGCGTTCCAGTACGTTGTTGCGGGTCGCGGTATGCAAGTGGCCGAGCAGTTCCCCAACCTGGGCGCAATGCTGGGCGTTGGCCTCACGAATATGCTTGCCCGCCAGGCGCGGCTGCAGCAGCGCCGGCTTGCCCTTGAGTTCGCGCAGGGCCTGGCCGTCAACGGTGCGCAAGGCGAATGGCACCGGCAGGTCGGCGTCATGCAGCACATCCAGCAGCTCGATAAAGAACGGCATCTCTTTGACCGGCCCACGCTCAACCAGGGTCAGGACAAATTCACCGCGCTCCAGGCTGATGAAGTAGTTGGTATTTTCGCTGCCCGCAGCAATCCCCTGGAAATCGAGCAAACGGCCGAGTTCATAAGGCGCAAGGAAGGTTTCCAACTCGCTGCGAGTCAGTGGGGTGAATACAGACATGATTTAAATTGCCAGTACGGGCGCCGCGCAAGGCGGCGCCAATTAAAGTTAAGACGCTACTTCCATTCGAAGATTTTCCACGAAGGAATCAGCATATCCGGCTGGTCGGAACGGATGTAATTGGCATCAGTACCATCAGCCCGTACCAGGAAGTACGGTTTGCCCCCTTTTGGGGTGACCTTGATGGCGTACAGGAAACCGTTTTGACGGTACTCCTGAATGGTTTTATCGCCTTCCGTGCGAATGGTTACATCTGGATCGGCGGTGACTGCTTCATCTGCTGCGAAGGTTACCAGCGGAGTGAATGCAAACAAACCGGTCAGCAACAGGCGATTGAGTGTGCGCATGATAACCTTGTCCCTTTGTCGTCATTGGTCCGGACATTCTAGCGCCGGACTCGCCGAAAAGGTTGATCCTGCTCATGAGCCAAGCTCCCCTCGTCCTGGTGGACGGTTCTTCATATCTGTACCGCGCCTTCCACGCGCTGCCGCCGCTGACTACGTCCAAAGGGCTGCCGACAGGCGCCGTGAAGGGCGTATTGAACATGCTCAAAAGCCTGCGCAAGCAGTATCCGGACAGCCCGTTCGCGGTGGTTTTCGATGCCAAGGGCGGGACATTTCGCGATGACATGTACGCCGAGTACAAGGCCAACCGCCCGAGCATGCCCGATGACATGCGGGTGCAAATCGAGCCATTGCACGCCAGTGTGATTGCGCTGGGTTTCCCCTTGCTGTGCGTTGAAGGCGTGGAGGCCGATGATGTCATCGGCACGCTGGCCCGCAGCAGCGCCGCGGCAGACCGACCAGTGGTC
Source organism: Pseudomonas sp. CCC4.1 (assembly GCF_035019225.1). Taxonomy (NCBI): domain Bacteria; kingdom Pseudomonadati; phylum Pseudomonadota; class Gammaproteobacteria; order Pseudomonadales; family Pseudomonadaceae; genus Pseudomonas; species Pseudomonas sp. CCC4.1. Next base: position 151,354 of record NZ_JASJWL010000003.1, read on the forward strand.
ATCTCCACCGGTGACAAGGACATGGCCCAGCTGGTTGATGGCCACATCACGCTGGTTAACACCATGACCGGCAGCGTGATGGACATTGAGGGCGTTAAAGAGAAATTTGGCGTATCGCCCGAGCAGATCATCGACTACCTCGCGCTGATGGGCGATTCGTCTGACAACATTCCAGGCGTACCTGGTATTGGTCCCAAGACAGCGTCCGGCTTGCTGGTGGGTGTAGGCGGTGGTTTGGTCGATCTGTACGAAAAGCTCGATATCGTGCCGACCCTGCCCATTCGCGGCGCCAAAAACTTGCCTGCCAAACTCGAAGAACATCGCGAAATGGCGTTTTTGTCCTATCAATTGGCGACGATCAAGATCGATGTGCCGCTGGATATCGGCCTGGAAGACTTGCACCTCAAGGCGCCTGACTGCGAAAAGTTGATTGAGCTGTACACCGAACTTGAGTTCAAAAGCTGGATTGCCGAAGTTGAGCGCGAGGCCAAGCGTGCCGGGCAGGTGATTGTGCATGAGGCTCCTGAAGCGCCCGCCGAAGCGGAGCAACAGTACGAGACCATCCTCGATCAGGCTCGCTTTGATGTGTGGCTAAAAAAACTCAACGACGCCAAATTGATTGCCTTTGATACCGAAACCACCGGCCTGGACGCGCAGCAAGCGCAGCTGGTGGGCCTGTCGTTCGCGGTCAAGCCTGGCGAAGCGGCTTACATTCCATTGACCCATTCCTACATGGGCGTACCCGAGCAACTGGATCGCGACACGGTATTGCGTGCCCTCAAGCCGCTGCTGGAAGACCCGAGCAAAGCCAAGGTCGGACAACACGCCAAGTACGACATGAATATTCTGGCCAACTGCGCCATCGGTGGCGATCAATCCTGCGGGATCATGGTTCAGGGCGTTGCCTTCGACACCATGCTTGAGTCCTATGTGCTCGACTCCACGGGCAGCCGCCACGATATGGACAGCCTGGCCCTCAAATACCTGGGCCACACCACCACCAGCTTCCAGGACATTGCCGGCAAGGGCGTCAAGCAACTGACCTTCGACCAGATTTCCCTGGAGCAGGCCGGCCCGTATGCGGCCGAAGATGCCGACGTGACCTTGCGCCTGCACCATGTACTGCACGAAAAACTCGCAGCGATCCCTAGCCTCAACAGCGTATTGACGGACATCGAGATGCCGCTGGTGCCGGTACTGGCGCGTATTGAACGCCAGGGCGCGCTGGTGGATGCCAACCTGCTGGGTATCCAGAGTGTTGAGCTGGGTGACAAGCTGGTTGCGCTGGAGCGTGAGGCTTTTGCCATTGCCGGTGAGGAGTTCAACCTGAGCTCACCCAAGCAACTGGGTGTGATCCTGTATGAAAAACTCGGTCTGCCAATCATCAGCAAAACGGCCAAAGGCCAGCCTTCGACTGCCGAAGCCGTGCTGGCGGAACTGGCCGAGCAGGACTTCCCGCTGCCCAAGGTGCTGATGCAGTACCGCTCCATGAGCAAGCTGAAAAGCACCTACACCGATCGCCTGCCTGAGCAGATCAACCCGCGTACGGGCCGTATCCACACCTCCTACCACCAGGCCGTCACGGCGACCGGTCGTTTGTCTTCAAGTGATCCAAACTTGCAGAACATTCCGATCCGTACCGCCGAAGGTCGTCGGATCCGTCAGGCCTTTGTGGCCCCTAAAGGCTACAAACTGCTGGCGGCCGACTACTCGCAAATCGAGCTGCGGATCATGGCCCACCTGGCCAAGGACGAAGGTTTGCTGCATGCCTTCCGCAACAATCTGGACGTGCACAGCGCCACCGCTGCCGAGGTGTTCGGGGTTGATCTGGCGGACGTCACCACCGACCAGCGCCGCAGTGCCAAGGCCATCAACTTCGGCCTGATCTACGGCATGAGCGCCTTTGGCCTGGCCAAACAGATCGGCGTCGACCGCAAACAGTCGCAAGCCTATATCGACCGTTATTTCGCACGTTACCCGGGCGTGCTGGACTACATGGAGCGCACGCGCACCCAGGCTGCCGAGCAAGGCTATGTCGAGACCATTTTCGGTCGTCGCTTGTACCTGCCGGAAATCAACGCGAAAAACCCGGCGCTGCGCAAAGGCGCCGAACGCACGGCAATCAACGCACCGATGCAGGGCACGGCAGCCGATATCATCAAAAAAGCCATGGTGTCTGTGGATAACTGGCTCAGCGCCTCAGGCCTCGATGCCCGCGTCATCCTGCAGGTACACGATGAACTGGTGCTAGAAGTGCGCGAAGACCTGGTGGACCAGGTGCGTGATGAAGTGCGGATACACATGAGCGAAGCGGCGAAGCTGGATGTGCCGCTAGTGGTTGAAGTAGGCGTGGGCAACAACTGGGATGAAGCGCATTAATGAGGGAATGTGGGAGCGGGCTTATTCCAAAGAGTTTTTAAGCTCCCGGAACTAAATCTGCCAACACCACTCAGATTTATTGAATGGGTGGTG